>JBOFGX010000100.1:0-11987 GCA_051649345.1 Leadbetterella sp.
TTAGTCCTTTTGTAGATCCCGGTTTTATGGGTATTTCTTTGGTTTCATAGCCAAGATACGTCACCCTCAATATCGTTACATCTCTTTTGGTTTCAATCAGGAAGTTGCCATCATTATCTGAGTAAACTCCCAACTTTATTTCTGGAAACTGAACAGAACCAAATGGAAGAGGGTCTCCCGATGTTTCATCTATTAATTTGCCTTGTATGGAAGTGAATTGAGCGTTAATAGTCGTAGAACTTATAGAAAGTATGACTAAAAGATTCAAAAGTCTGAATAAACCAAATTTGCTGCACCTCATAAAGAATGTATGGATGCGATTTCTACTATAGTTAAAAATTGTATGCTGGTATTCCATTTAATTATTTGATAATCAACACAAAATTGAGCATTAGCCCATTTAAAAGTATTAAACCTAAGCTGTAATGCGGACGTAAAAGCGAGTACATATACAGAAATGAAGTCATATTTTAGTAATAAATTTTTAATACGTGATTTAGGTTAAAGCCAACTGTTTTCCTTGTACCAAGCGATTGTTTCTTTCATCCCTTTTTTAAGATTATAGCTTGGTTTGAACCCAAAAGAATTTTGCCAAGTGACATCAACGTGCCAATTTTTCGCACGTAATTCTGCAATTTTTGCTCGATTCAAAGGTGGGGCAATTCCTCGAATCATTCCCATGATTTCTACCAAGGCGGCAATCGGATAGATGACCACATTAGGCAGCGTCATAGATATAACTTTTTTCTTTCCAAGGGCATCAAGAACAGATGTTTTGAGGTCATCTGACACATAATCATAGCCATCTGAAAGAGTAAAAACACCGTGATTTGCACTTTCATGATTGGCTAGAAGCAAAATACTTTTTGCCACATCTATCCCATGTATAAAACTCAACTTTTGATCGCTAGAGCCTATTTGAAAAGCAAAGCCAGTCTTCACGGTTTTTATAAATGTGAGGATATCTTTTTCCCAAGGCCCATACACTGCTGTTGGGCGAACAATTATCCAATTTAATGAACTTGATTTTAAATAAAGTTCTGCCTTTAGTTTACTATGCCCATAATGTGTTAAAGGCCTTGGAATTTGATTTTCGAATACACGATCAGCTTCATCGGGTGCAGCACCCAGGGCAGCAAGGCTACTCACAAATACAAACCTGCCTCGTAGGCAATGTGAATCTTGTATAGCCTCAATAAGATTTTTCGTGTTTTTGAAGTTTATCCTATCAAAGTCTTCCTCGTGTAATGCCTTCGTTAAACCCGCATTATGAATAATCAAGTCAAAAACGCCGGCCGCTATTAATTGATACGCTATTGTTGATTTGTCTTCCCAAAAAAGTTCAATGAACTTAATATTCTTGTTTTGAAGTCTTGCTTTATCTGAGCTTGCTCGAACAACCGCCATTATTTCATAATTCTGACTAAGAAGTTCATCTACAATATAGCCGCCAATAAAGCCAGTTGCACCAGTTAACAGTACTCTTTTCATAGTTCTATCGCTTTTTGGTAAAGTCTATGCGTGCGGTACATCTCGCCACCAATTCTTTCAAGTGCACGATTCATGACGGTATTGTTTTCCAAAATCCAAGAAGCTTCACCAAATACAATTCCTTTACGCTGTGCTGTTTGATATGCTCTTACATAAAAGCAAGTGTCGAGTCCCGAGTTACGTACTTCAGGTAATATCCCTAGAGCCACAATCCTTACCGATTTGATTTTTTTTCTACCAATGAGAATTTTCAATAGTCCTGTTGGTAAAAGTCTTCCTCGCTTTACGTGTAGCAATATTTCATTTATGTTAGGAATTGAAAGCGAAGCACCAACAAGCTTACCGTTTTTTTCTGCCATACAGACAAATTCAGGATCTATAATCATTTTTAAGTCAGCTCCCATTTGCCTTACTTCGGCTGGGGTCATCGGTACAAAGCCCATATTGTCATTCCAAGATTCATTGTATACTTCTAGGAATGCATCTATTTCTTTATGGTATCGCTTCATATCGAGATTTCGAATGGTGATCCCACGCTCAGTAAGTCTATTTTCAAGCTTAGTGCCCAAGTCATCCATAGTTTTGTTGTGGTTGCTTGTTAGAAGCTTGTAGCTTAACAGATTTACATACTTGATTGCTCCAAATCGTTCAATAAAATCTACATAATAAGGAGCATTGTAGGTTGTTAGTATTACGGGGGGTACGTCAAAGTTTTCAACCAAGAGTCCACAGCTTTCATTTGTCGAAAAATTAACGGGGCCAATCATGTTGTTTCTGGATCGTTTTTTCAGCCAATTAGAAGCGGTGTTAAGAAGTAACTCTGCCACCTTATAGTCATCTATGACATCAAAAAAACCAAAAAAACCGTCATTTTTACCTGAAAACGATACGTATCGTTTATTATCAATAGCTGCTATTCTTCCTACTACCTTATGGTTATTGTTTTTTACTACCCAATATTCAGCGTCAGCATGCTCAAAAAAGGGGTGTTTATTTTTGTTTAATAAATCCCTTTGGCTAGTATGAAGTTCTGGAACATAGTTTTTGTCATTGATATACAAATCATGTGGAAAATCAATGAAAAGAGCTAAATCTTTACTTGAAATAACTTCATAAATCTGATAATTGAATGAATTGGCTACCATACTTTTTAATTTACTTATAGAAGAACCTCCTCGCTTTTAAATGCATTATCTCTCTGATTGCGTAAAATTTTCAGGCTATACGCGATTTCTGAAAGTATGTCAACGGCCGTATTGATTTGTTCAAACGTGTGCGTTGCCATCAGAGAAAACCGAATCAATGAATCGTGCTCAGCTACTGCCGGAGCAACAACTGGGTTCACAAATACACCTGCGTGAGCTGCCATGATCGTAAGCATAAATGCTTTTTCATTATTGCGAATGTAAATGGGAATAATCGGCGATTCTGTTGGGCCAAGTTCAAAACCTACATTTTCTAATTTTCTTTTAGCATAATATGTGTTTTTCCAAAGTTGCTCTAGTCTTTCCGGTTCAGATTTAATGATTTCTAATGCGGCCAACACACTTGCTGCACTCGAAGGCGTCATGCTTGCACTAAAAATCACGGTTCTTGATTGATGTCTTAAATAATTGATAAGATCTTTGTCGCCAGCGACAAACCCACCTAAGGATGCTAGTGATTTCGAAAAAGTTCCTGTCGTAACATCTACCTTATCGTTTAAGCCAAAATGATCTCCTGTACCGCGACCCAATTTCCCGATGACGCCAGTGGCATGTGCATCGTCTACAATCAAAGTAGCCTCATACTTGTCGGCCAGTTTAGAAATAATTGGTAAATTGGCAATGTCGCCTTCCATACTAAAAACACCATCTACGATTATGGATTTAGCTTCATATTCTGCATCCAAGTTTTGAAGTTTACGCTCAAGATCGAGCATATCGTTGTGTTTATACTTGAGTGTTTTACCAAAACCAAGTCGAGTACCATCAATAATGGAAGCGTGAACTTTTTCGTCTACAAACACGACGTCTTTTCTACCTATTAAAGGGGCAATAGCTCCTAAATTGGCCTGAAAGCCTGTACTATAGAGCAAAACGGCATCTTTTTTCAGAAAATCAACCAATGTCTCTTCTAGTTGTGTGTGGATTTTCAAACTACCATTCAAGAACCTAGAACCTGCACAACCTGTTCCATATTTTGATATGGCTTTTTGGGCAGCTTCTTTTATTTTGGGATGGTTGGTAAGTCCAAGATAACTGTTGGAACCAAACATCAAGGTGGGTTTTCCATCGATGAGTACTACAGTGTCTTGCTCAGACTCAATTTCTCTAAAGTACGGGTATAATCCCATTTCTTTAAGCTGATCTGGTAAAGTGAATTGGTTGATTTTTTGTAGATGATTTTTATTCATAAAATGTTGATCTATGTTATAGAAATAATCTGGCTTTTTTTAATAGCCTGAAAAACAAAAAGGTTGTTAAATTATGATCAATCGTAAATATTATTTGAATTTTACAATTTTAAATTCGTAGAGTCATATATTCAAAATATTAAACAAACGTTTAATTCTTCGATATAGTTTTTCTCAATACAAAATTTTCACAAGAATCTTTTGCTAATAAGATTCGATTCAAAAATGAACCCAAAGAAACCACACCAAAAGTATATTATTAGTCACGAAACAATTGATTTTCTGACTATAATTCTTCTTTTGTCTTTACTAAATCAGTCCTATCAAACAATACAATATATTACTCTTCCACAAAACTAGATTGTTATACAAACTTAAAAAACAAAACGATATTAAACAAGCGTTTAATTTTTATTTTTTTTGTTATCAACGCATAAGAGATACTTTATCCTTATTTACGTATTGAATTACTTAAAACTTAAAGCTTTTCCATTCTAAATAAACTATGTTTAACGTAAATATTCTCAGAAATAAATTAATAAATATTAAACACTAATCTCTACCGAATCGATCGAATCAAGGTGTATTCGAAACGGCTCACTCAAAATCCTTTTTATTCATGTTTACAATTTTACCATCGGCAAGTTCTATGGTTCTATCGCTGGCCTTAGCGAAGTCGTTATCATGAGTCACCGCTATGATAGTTTGTCCAAATTCTTGGGAAATTTCTTTGAAAATATCATATACAATTGCCGTGTTTTTACTGTCGAGATTACCCGTAGGTTCATCCCCCATCAATATAGATGGGTCATTGATCAATGCCCTCGCGATGGCCACACGCTGTTGCTGTCCTCCGCTGAGCTTAGAAGCGGGCTTTAAGGCTTGTTCTTGTAGACCTAGAATCTTCAGCTTTTGGTAGGCTCTTTCTTCTATTTCACCATACGAGTATTTACCCAATTTGCGTGCTGGAATCATGACGTTTTTGAGACACGAAAACTCTGGAAGTAAATAATGAAACTGGAATACAAAGCCGATATGTTCGTTTCGAATGGCGGCTAGTTCGTCGGTTTTTTTACCCGTTACCAATTCATCTTTGATGTATATTTTTCCTTCATAATCCGTGTCCATGGTACTAAGGCAATACAGAAGGGTAGATTTGCCGGAGCCACTTTTGCCTACCAAGGTCAAAAATTCACCTTCATATGCCTCAAAGCCAACACTTTGAAGAGCTTGAAATTTTACGGGTTCATGGAAGTATTTTATCAAACCCTCTGTCTTTAAAACTATCTTATTGCTTTTCATTATTTTATTTTCTAAAAATTTCTACGGGATCTGTTTTTGCGGCCTTTCTAGCTGGGAAGTATCCTGCACATAGGGTGATAAACATCCCAAGTAATCCGCTTTGTATAAATAAGCCCAATTCGTGTCTGATAGGAAAATATCCCACAGGTCCACCCATGTACACCTTGGACATTATCGAAATAAGAATACCCCCCATTGCGAGACCCATGGATGTTCCTATGAGACCCATCAATAAGGCTTCGATAACAAATATTTTTACGACATCAGCTCCCTTGAAACCCGTCGCTTTTAAGATGGCTATATCGTTGATTTTTTGCATGATTGTAGAGCTTAGTATATTATAAATACCAAAACCAGCTACTACTAAAATGGCCATTGAAATAGCTCCCATCATGGCTTCTCGGGTTTTATTGCTACTAAGAACGTCTGCATTGCTGGTCTTCCAATCTTCTACAGTATAAGAGGTTAGTTGCTGTAACTTCTCTACAAAAGGCTCCGTATTATTAGCATCTGAGACATTAATAAAAAGTGTACTTACGAAAGAGGGGCCTTCTTTGATAAATTGTTGAGCAGTACTAATATTGACATATGATTTAGAATTGTCATTCATACTACTACCCGTATTAAAGATTCCTACAATTTTCATCACTTTTACGACACCAAAAGAAGACGTTATGGTAATGTTATCGTTAACACCTAAATTCAATTTTTCTGAAATACCGCTTCCTATGATGATACCGTTCAGGTTACCTTGAAGGGCTTCAATACTTCCTGCAACCATGTATTTATTGGTACTAAACATTTGAGCGTATTCGATCATATTTACCCCGTTGCCTGTCCCTTTTACTTGAGCTTTTCCGCGATTATAAAATGCATCAAAATTCACTTGTGCGATAGCATTTGTTACATATGGTTGACTTTTTACGGTTGCTAATAGAGCCTCGGGATTGATGATTTTTTTTGACAAAGTAGTAATCTGAGGATTGATTATTACCCGCAAAGCACTGGTGTCTTCCGTTGTAAAAGGCTGACTTATTTCATCATTTTTGTAAATTTTAATATGGGCATTGTTCTTGAAAATTTCACCCATCGAAAAATTTGAAAAACCAGAATTTAAAGAATTCATGAATAAGTATATTCCTACCCCAATCGTGACACCCAAAGCGGCTACTAGTGTCTGTTTTTTTCGAGTAAATATATGCGTAAGAGCAATATCTACGTTTATGTTCTTTCTCATGTTATTTCATCATTTGTCCACCTACTTCCGAGGTAGCAACTTTATTAGAAGCTATGTTTTCAGTAATCAAAACGGCGTTATCGTTGATCCCACTCAATACTTGGACCCAGTCGCTACTAGCAAATTTGGTTGTGATTTTAACTTTTTCTTTTTGTCCTTTCAATTGCACATATCCACCAAAATCTACATAATTACGAGGAATAAGAAGAGCGTTTTTGTTTATACCCACAGTAATATTGGATTGTAATTGGGTATTGACGATGGCAAAATCTAAGGTCTCATTGAAGGTGATTTTACAAATAAAGGACTGTGAAGCTTCATCAAACGAAGGGTATATTTCTGCAACTGTAGCTTTATAGGTTTTGTCTTTATGGGTGTTTAACTGTACCAAAGCCTCTTGTCCTACTTTGATTTTGCCAATGTTGCTTTCATCAATATTAACTTCTGCGTAGATATCGGTTGGTTCACCAATCAATGCTATCGCTTCTCCTCTGGTTACGTAGTCGCCAACTTGTTTGTATTTTTTGAAAACCTTCCCACTCTTTACCGCCTTTATTTGGTTTTTTGTAACCGCCACGCTGTTCAAATCCTTCGAAACTCGATTACTCACTACTTGCTGATCGGCCTGAACCTTCATTTGTTTATAAAACTCCAAGGAGCTTTCGTACATGCTTTTCGAATTTTTGTATTGCAATTCTGTATTTTCAAGGTCAATTTTTGCGACACTGTTGCTTTCCCATAATTTTTGGTAGCGTTGTACTTGTACCAAGTCTTGCTCCATTTTTTGTTTATTGATTTGGATGGAGTGTTGAGCTTGCAACAAGGCAGGAGCATTGTTTTGAGCATTGCTTCGGGCAATTTCATAGAGCTCTTGGGCACTGCCTTGGTTAAGGCCACTTTCTTTGTTGTCTACGTTAGCCAAGATAGCTCCAGCTTGTACAAAATTGCCTTCCTCAAAATTTACGGCTGTCAAATAACCATCGGCTTGGGCTTTGAGGGTATACGTATTCTTGGCTTCCAAGATACCTGAGGCAAATACAGTTTCGATGACGTCTTTTCGGATGGGTTTTGTTTCCTGAGTTTGTTTTCCGCAAGAAGCCATAAATAGGACTATGGGTGCGATGAGATATTTTTTCATTATTATTTTATTTTGTTGTTAATATTAATTTTAGCGTGAGCAAGTAAAACGCTCACTTGAGAAGAATTAAGACTATATTTTGTATTAGTTAATGCATTAAAACTATTTAAAACGCGGTCAATGCTAATCAGCCCTTCATTATACAAGTTCTGGTTTTTGGCATACGTATCTTTCTGGATTTCAAGTATTTCAGAATAGTTTTTCACTTGTGATACACTTTTTTCCCAGTCGGTTGTCAATTGCTTTTTATTCAAACTGGCTTTGATCTCAGCCTGTTCCGTATTTTTTTGAGCCAATTGATAGTCAAATTTGGCTTTGTATTTATTGCTCAAAGTATTGGAGTTGGGAAACGGTAAATTAAGCTTTAATCCTACATAATTACTGGGAATCCAATTTCCACTTAGAACAGAGAAATCATTATTGTATAGATTAAAAGAATGATTGAAAACAAAAGACAAGGAGGGTGTAATAGCTCTTTTTGTTTTTTGAACCGTCGTCAACGCTGAAAGCTCTTTCAAGCGATTACTTTCCACAAATAGATTGTTAAGTTCAATTGTAGGTTTTTCAACGATAGAGAGCAGATTTACTTTCTCTGTGATTTCAATGTTTTCTGTTTCTGAGATATCACTGAGGATTTTTAAAGATATATAATTTTGTTGTATCAAGAATTCGATTTGTCTGATGTTTTCGTTGATATTCAGAGTGTTGACCTTGCTGTCGTTTACGTCTTGTTGTTTCACGACACCAAGGGCATATTTACGCTGAGCTAAGGCCAATAAAGAATCAGCGATAGTCAAATTCTGTTTTGTACTTTCTAGTTGTGTATTGAGCTGTACAATATTATAGTAAGTAGAGGCAATGTTATCGTGTAAATTTTTCTGGTTGAGTTTTATATCGTTTTCAGAAATCTGAATATTGATTTCGGCTAGTTTAAAATTCTTCCAACCTTCCAAGTTAAGGAGCTTTACATCTAAATTTTGCGTTGCACTTGTATTGTACTGTGTTCCAAATTGTAGTTCTCTTGTCGTGCCTTCTTGCCCCCCAAACGCCTCTCCAGGAACGATATTGACGGGTAGTCGTGTATTGTTTATAAAATTCGCATTCGCGTTAATTTGGGGGTCCAAGATGGCCAATTTTGATAGTAGCAAAGTCTTTTTGGATTGCATCAGACGTATGTTACCTGTATTGGTTGCGATACTTTTTGAATCCGCATACGCCAAGAGGGATTCCAAATTATCAAACTTTTGTTGAGCTTGAGTTGGCAATTGACTGATTATGAGAATCAATAATAAAAAAAACTTCTTCATTTTTATCTTAATTTATTTTGCTAAACAATAGTGTTTTGGACATTAATAGTTTTTTTACGGTTGCTTTTAGCTTACCCGAGTTGACTAAACTTAGTGTCAGGTTCATGTCAAAATTGGGGTCAGGTAGTCGAATGTCACCCTTTAAACTTTCAGAGGCTGAGTCGTATTTGCATTTACGAAAAAGCAAATACCCTTCTTTTAGTTTTGGATCATTTGAGCTTACTACTTTTCCATAATACATACCGTCTTTTGCTAAAAATATTTCTACTACAGATTTTGATTCTTCATCCATTTTCCATTTTCCCAATATTTTCTCGGGTTTTTGAGAGATGGAAGCAAAGCCCATCATCGATAGTAAAAGTGTAAGTCTGACTGAATTCATATGTTTTGTTGTTTGATGGATCAAAATTCAGTCAAAAAAATAGTCTATATAAGAAGAATTTGTTTGTAATGGACAAATTGGGTTTGAAGTGGACATGAACCCACTAAAAGTGATTGTAACCAAATCACACATGAGGAATTTATCACACAAAATAGGACTTCATATCTACTTTTTACCAGTTTTTTCTTTCCTATAATCGAAAAAAAGGCTACGGTTCAAAAACTTTGTATGTCATAACTATTTATCTTATTTTTATGTAAAACACCTTTGTATTTTTTACTATTTATAAGTAAAACAACCTTGTTTTTTTATCTTTTTTATAGCATAATACCTTTGTATTTTTATCTAAAATAAGCTAAAATACCTTTGTATTTTTAACTTTTTTCTATATTTTTGTTGTTTATTTTATTCATAAATAGCATTTTATGTATATCGAAAGAGAAGTAGAAGAAGAACTAGAAAAATGGAGAATTTCTGACAATAGAAAACCTTTACTAATCAGAGGTGCCAGACAAGTAGGAAAATCATCTACTATCCGAAACTTCGGTAAAAAATTTACGCATTTCGTTGAGATCAATTTTGATGCGAATATGGAGTATGGAAAAGTATTTGAAAAACAAATTAGCCCAAAGGAAGTCTGCGAAGAGTTAGCTATCCTTTCAGGAAAAAAAATCATAGAACAAAAGACTCTTCTTTTCCTTGATGAGATTCAATTATGCCCTAGAGCTATCAGCAGTCTTCGATATTTTTATGAGCAAATGCCAGATTTACATGTCATTGCTACAGGATCCTTACTGGAATTTGTCTTGTCAGATTTACCCTCTTTTGGAGTAGGTAGAATCCACTCTATTTTTATGTATCCGTTTTCATTTTTTGAATTCCTACATGCAATTGATCAAGGACAGTATGTTGAGGTTATCAAAAAAGCCAGTCCTACCAAGCCCATTTTTGAATTGGGACATCAAAAACTTACCGAATTGCTCAAAAAATTCATCATTATTGGTGGAATGCCCGAAGCCGTGGCTACGTATGCCAAAACCCAAGATTTATTGAAAATCCAACGGGTCCTAGAAGATATTGTAAATGCATACCAGACAGACTTTTCCAAGTATAAGAATCGAGTACCGTCGGTAAGAATTAGTACAGTACTGAATGAAGTAGCCAAACGAACGGGCACCAAATTTATGTATGTTGACTTGACGGACAAGTTCAAAAACGAACAAATCAAAGAGGCCTTGGAGTTACTAAGGCTAGCAGGACTTATTTACCCCACTACGCATACGTCTGCCAATGGAATCCCTTTAGGTGCAGAAATAGACCCCAAAAAAGTAAAGTACTTGCTCTTTGATACGGGCATCTATTTGAATATTTTGGGCTTGAATCTGGGGGGTATTTTGCTTTCAAACGACGTAGATTTTGTCAACAAAGGAAACCTAGCAGAATTATTCGCAGGCATTGAACTGATTAAAAGCAATTACCAACACAAATTCCCAGAGTTGTATTATTGGCATAGACAGGCCAAAAGCAGCCAAGCTGAGATTGACTATGTTATCCAAAAAAATGAAGCCATTGTACCTCTGGAAATCAAGGCTAGCAAATCTGGGGCGATGAAAAGTATGCATCTTTTTTTGAAAGAAAAAAACAGCTCACTCGGGCTTAGAATTAGCTTGGAGAACTTTTCGGAATATGGCAATATTAGAGTAGTGCCGCTGTATGCGGTTGGGGTGATTTGAAGGAAGAAGATTCTAGATTCAAAGAAAAAACAACCAGATCAAAGATATAAAAAAGCATTTCTGTTGCCCAATCTAAAATTCATAAAACGAGCAGAAAATGTCCTAGTTTACAACTATATACTTTATAAATACATGTATATCTAAATTGTAATTTTATATTTACATACTTTTTTTAAAATCAAAATACTAATTATCATTATTTTATAAAAAAATAAAATAATCAATTTATAATTTCGTTTTTCCACAATTTGTCCAAAAATACCTTCCAAGGAAGCACCAAAATATCATTCATTTGCCTCGGAAAAGGCTCAAGGCTTATTACAATCTTTTTCTCAACCGCATATTCCTCAGAGAAGGCCTTCAGTCCCTTTAAATGCCGACTGTTTACCTGTTCGGTGCCTTTTACTTCGATGATTACCTCGTGGTCTCCCAATACAAAGTCTACCTCCAAGCCCGAGGAGGTTTTCCAGTATCGAATGGCATAATTGAGATCTGAATAACTGCTATGAGCAACCAACTCTTGAAATATAAAGTGCTCAAATGAAAACCCAAAAGCTTCGCTTTTAGGCTCAATGTTCTTCCGTTTTAACAGAAAATTGGCAACACCCACATCAAAAAAGTAAAACTTGGGCGAATTCACAATCCTGCGTTTGGGCTTTTTTTGAAATGACTCTACATATCTACCCAAGAGACTGTCGATTAACACTTGAAAATACCCCTTTACACTGGGGCCGCTTATGCCGCACTCCGTGGCTATGTTGGCAAAATTAAGGATCTCCCCATTTGAAAATGCAGCCTTTTCAAGAAATCGGTAGAATGTCTGGATATTCCGAATACCGGATTCCGCTCGGATTTCATCCTCGAGATAACTCCCAACATAGGCAGACAGGAGCTTTTGCGGATTGTTGCTGTCATAATGCCGAGGCAAGAGGCCGTGATTCAAGGCTTTTAGTAAATCAAAATCGGGTATCTCGCTGTATGATAAAGGAAATAGATCATATC
>JBOFGX010000101.1:0-2501 GCA_051649345.1 Leadbetterella sp.
ATACAGAGCTCTACCATATCCAAAAATTAGAGTCCGAAGGTATAGCTTAAGTCTAGCACATTTCGCTTGGTTAAGAATTTCTAACAGACTGAAATAGTACACAAATTTACTTGTAAAGCATCTAGATACAGTAAATAGTAAATAACGCAAACGAAGTAATTTGAGAAATACCTATTTCAATTTTACAACCTTTTTGACAAATACTTTATTTGCGGATTCCAAAACTAGGGTGTAAATACCCTCTGGAAAAGTTTTTATATCAATTTCATTTGTGGGCAAAACTAATTGCCGCGATAAAGCCAATTTCCCTGCTTGTGTATAAATTGATAGTTCTATCGGTAAGTCTTGTGTAATATCTAGTTTTATCACTATCTTTTCAGAAGCTGGATTCGGAAAAACAGACAATATCGGATCCTTAATAGGTGTAGAAAGTATGGTTTCTGGCTCTTTTTGTATGTACAGATTGTCTATACTCCAGCCCCACCCTTTGTGGTATTGATTACTGAATATCCTAAACCTAAACAACACCTCGGCATTCGGCCCTAAATACGATAGGTCCTTCAAATCGATCTTACGAGTTTTAAAAAACCTTTGTTCTCCCAAACTTCGAGAATTGGGAACATTACCAAATGTCATTTCTTTCCTATACAGGCTTTCCCACTCTGGAATTGATCCTGAATTATACCCATTCTTAACAGGGAACCATACATTGCCATCTAGGCTAGCCTCAACAATGACATAATCATAAAATAGCGGAGAACCGAAACTCGCATTTTTCTCTTGTGGCTCAACCAAGACGACCTCATCAAAGATTATGGACTTTGAGTAATCTAAGCGTATGGGGGTTCGCAAAAGGGCTATATCGTTGTTTTCAAAATTTGTAAACGGAGTTTTGGTTTCTGGATTTATACTTCCTTTTCCATTTTTATAAGGATGATCAGAATGCAAACCTTTACTTGAAAAACCATCGGGTTGCACAAAGCTAAATCCGTTTAATGACCATTCATCATTTTTATCCTCAAATCTTGTCCCATAGTCGGCTACTGAGGTTCTTAATCCGTTGGTTACAAATAACTCATACTTAGATTTAACAGGTGGATCCTTCACATTAGGAAAATCACCCTCATATATATACGGTGCATGGGAAATATTGCCATTCACATCCTTCGCTTCTAGAAAATAACTTATTTTATCCCCAACAGTCAGATTATTGAATACGTTTTCAGCAACATAAAGATCCTTGTTTGCTCGTCCTAGAGAGAAATTTATATTGTCCAAGGCTGGATTGTATTTCTTAAAAGCAACTATTTGTATTGGTCCACCATTTTTAGATACATGAATACTTACTGTATGTGGATCTCCTTCAAACTTATCTTGTACAAGAGCTGTGAGTGAAACGGAGTTTGTACCCATGATCATCGGTTGAGTAAAATGCTCTATGCTAGGTCCAAGCGTATCTTTTGGCTCTATTGAAAATCCATAAATATAGTTCTCAAATGCGAATCCACCTTGAGCAGGGGCAGTTACGATTTGCCCTAAAACGTTTTTGACTTTAAAATAATATTCTACCTTTCTTGTATTGGACGTAAAGTTTAAAGTACAGGTATATCCATTAGGCCTTGAAGTATCTTTTAGAAGTGTCGATTTTCCGTTTATTGGTACATTTTTATCTGTATATCGGTATATAATTTCGCAATCTGATGGGCTAAATGCTAAATTTGATAAAATATCAACTTCAAATTTTATGTTTGAAAATCGAGTACTATTCTTTAAAGGCTCATGTGAAATTGAGGTAGAAATCCACCCAATGTCTTGAAGAATTTTGGTTGTAAAAGAATCTAGACTCGTAATCCTATCAGTAAAGGCTTGGGTTGAAAACAAAATAGGCTTTCTATTCGCATTTTTAGTTGCAATATGTAATGCATTTGGATCCAAATCTACGTTTCTCGAGAACGACATGTGTGTAAACGATGCTCTCTTAGCACTATCTGCTGGTGAAAGCCAAAACAAACTATCACTTATAAAAACAGCACCTAACCCTTCTGATGGATTCCCAAATACTTTGTTATTAATTACCTTAGAGCCTTTACTCGTCACCAAGAAGTTATCAAATACAGTCGGTATCCCATTATACACGCCGTAAGAACCTACTTTCTCTGCTAGTGCAACTGAAGAGTATAATCCAATACCATGTAATATCTCATGCATTACAACTGTTTCCAAATCAGAAAATCCTACTGCTATTGTTCCTGTTGAGGCATAGTTCCATTTGCTTGACGAATTCAAGACACATTCAATGTCTGGCAAAGCCACGGAATTTAGGTCTTTTCCACTTAGCTTTTCAGCTAATGCTATTGGATAAAACAAATTCAAAAATTGTGCACCCGGAAAGTTTATCACAAACTCGCTTGGAATCGTTTCAGCTAACTTTTGACCCCGAAGGGCTTTCCAAGAGAATCGAATTCGGATAGGCTTTGTACTTGAAACCCCTTTGGAAAGAG
>JBOFGX010000102.1:0-2612 GCA_051649345.1 Leadbetterella sp.
GTCCCTTACTCACTTTTTGCTCTTATACAGCATTTTACACCTTTTACTGAAGATAATTGGGCAGACTTTTTAGATATTTCTACACGATCACTTCATAGATATAAACTCACTTCCAAAAGTTTTAAATCTATACAGTCAGAAAAGATCATTGAAATGTCTGAAGTTACAAAGGTTGGACTGGATGTATTTGGAGAAATGGAAAAATTCAAGCTTTGGCTAGAGACACCCAACTACTCACTTGGCAACCTTAAGCCAATAGAGCTCTTGAAAGACTCATACGGTAAGGAATTAGTAATAAGTGAATTAACAAGAATAAACTATGGAATTCTTGTTTAATGGAAGCCTTCAGACTATCCAAACAAGCCTACGCTAGTTTTTTGTCTGGCAAAGGTGCTGCTATCAAAGGTGCTAGGTGGAATTCTATAGGCGTGGAGATTATCTATACTGCTTCCAATCGATCATTGGCTATGGCGGAGGTGGCGGTGCATTTAAGCTTGGCCACCTTACCCAATGATTACATGATGATAACGATTCATATACCAGACGATGTTTCTTTGAAAAAAATAAATCCCAAGGATTTACCCCTCGATTGGAACACTTTCCCACACCCTTCAACAACTCAAGCGATAGGGGATAAATTCATTACCGAAAATAGATATTGTGTATTACAAATACCATCCGCTGTAACCCAAGGTGATTACAATTTTTTAATAAATCCTAACCATATCGATTTTAAAAAAATCAAGATCATTGAAACCGAGAAGTTCCCTTTTGACAAAAGAATTTTTAAATAAATATTTGAAAATAAAACAATTAAAATATAAAAATCTGTTTACACCCATTCAAAAAAGACAAATCGTATTCTAAGACTTATACCAATATCTCCGTACTGGACTTCACCTCGGTCATCACAAAAATAGAGTTGATAAGCGAAACACCTTCTATAGAAGAGAGCTTCATTTGGTGAAAATTGTGATAGGCTTCCATGTCTTTTACGATGATTTTAAGTAAGTAATCAAAGCTACCCGACACAAAACTACACTCGACCACTTCCGGCATTTTTTTTATCGCAGAATTGAATACATCTGCTACCTCACGAGTCTGTTTTATGAGGGTTACTTGAGAAAAAACGGTGAGATCCAAGCCTAATTTCTTTTTATTAAGAATACACACTTGTTTATCTATCCAGCCTTCTTTCTCAAGTTTCTTTATACGATCATGTGTAGGGGTTAAAGATAGATTGATACGTTGGGCGACGTCTTTAAACGTGAGCGTAGCATCTTTTTGAATCAATCTCAATATTTTTTTATCTACTTCATCTAATCCACCTCTCATACTAGAAATTTTTAATACTATATCCTATATATATATCCATAATTCAGAAACTAATAGTCAAAATTATAAAATAGATCGAAATATTTTCTTTATTAACATTAAATAATTAGAAATAATTACTGATTCGTAAATTTGCTACGTGTTTTAAACATTGTTCTTCATCAATTGACGATTAGATTGTGCCTATGAATTTCATAGGCCTGTCTTTTATCCAAGCTACAACTATGACAATAGGCATACCAAAAGAGATAAAAAACAATGAAAGCCGTGTAGCAATTACACCTGCAGGTGTTTCAGAACTTTTACAATTAGGTCATACCGTGCTTGTTGAAGTTTCTGCTGGTAAGGCTAGTGGATATGAGGATTCGGAGTACGCAAAAGCAGGGGCTACTCTGCTCGCTGATCATACAGAGATATTTGCAAAAGCTGACATGATTATCAAGGTAAAAGAACCCTTAGAGTCAGAATACCCACTCATTCGTAAAAATCAAATCGTATTTACGTATTTCCATTTTGCTTCTTCTGCACCATTAACTCAAGCAATGATAGCTAGCGGAGCTATATGCATAGCTTATGAAACCGTAGAAAAAGCGGATCGATCCCTACCGCTACTTATACCCATGTCTGAAATCGCTGGTCGTTTATCCATACAAGAAGGAGCCAAATATCTTGAAAAGCCCATGGGCGGAAAAGGGATCCTTTTGGGTGGAGTTCCTGGCGTGTCTCCCGCAAAGGTTTTGGTACTTGGCGGTGGAATTGTCGGTACACAAGCCGCTAAAATGGCAGCTGGTCTAGGGGCACAAGTTACTATTATGGATGTATCATTACCGAGATTACGAACATTAGCGGACACATTACCTCCAAATGTACAAACGATTTATAGTAGCTCTTATGCTATAAATGAGGCATTAACTACAGCCGATCTGATTATTGGTGCCGTACTCATACCTGGAGCCAAAGCTCCCAAGCTCATTCGCAAAGACATGCTATCTCGTATGCAAAAGGGATCTGTGATAGTGGATGTAGCTGTAGATCAAGGAGGATGTATCGAAACCTGTCGACCCACAACACACGAAGAGCCCACATTCGTAATAGATGATGTCGTGCATTATTGTGTAGCCAATATGCCAGGGGCAGTACCTTATACTTCCACACCTGCACTGACAAACGCCACCTTACCTTATATACTCGAGCTTGCCAACAAAGGATGGAAAAAGGCCTGTGACGAAAACCAAGACCTAAAAAAAGGACTAAATATTGTAGAAGGAGAAATTGTA
>JBOFGX010000103.1:0-6030 GCA_051649345.1 Leadbetterella sp.
AACTACCTATGCATCCAGACCTAAAGATAGGAAAGCTATCCAATGGTTTAACGTACTATATTCTAAAAAATGCAGAGCCTGCCAAGCGTGCGGAACTTAGACTCGCCATAAAAGCGGGTTCAATATTAGAAGATGAAAACCAAAGAGGGCTTGCTCACTTTATGGAACATATGAATTTCAACGGTACTCGTAATTTTCCTAAAAATGAACTCTTGCAATTCTTACAAAACAGCGGAATTCAGTTTGGTGCCGACCTCAATGCCTATACAAGTTTTGATGAGACCGTATATATGCTACCTGTGCCTACAGACACCCTTGCAAAACTAGAAAAGTACATGAGTGTTTTGGCGGATTGGGCAGCCTACGCTACACTAGATAATACAGAAATAGATAAGGAACGAGGCGTAATTCTGGAAGAATCCAGAGGAAGAAAAGGTGCGGGATCAAGAATAAGCGAGAAACTTTATCCTATAATATTTAACGGCTCTCGATACGCACAAAGACTACCTATAGGACTTGACTCTATCATTCAATATGGTTCTTACAATTCTTTGAAGAGCTTTCACAAAGATTGGTATAGACCCGACCTCCAAGCCCTTATTGCTGTAGGAGATTTTGATATTGCCGCAATGGAAAACATGATCAAAAAACAGTTTGGAAGTATACCCAAAGCAGCTAAACCTAAACCAAGACCAATATATACAGTACCATTGAAAGGGAATAACCAATCCATTATCATTACTGACAAAGAGCAACCAAATACCATCGCTCAAGTTTTTTACTTGATGCCTGAGAAAATAGAGAAGACTTCAGATGACCGGTTAATAAAGACGAAAGAAAGTCTTATGAATGCTATGTTTTCTAGCCGTTTACAAGAGTATTTACAAAAAGCAGACCCGCCGTTTGCGTATGGTGGTACTTCTAAAAGCTCTTTTCTAGGAGGATTAGATGCCTTGGTTAGCTTTGCAATGGCGAAAGGAAACAATATTGAACTGGCATTAAAAACAGTCATTTCGGAAAACCACCGAGTGGCTCAATACGGTTTTACGGAACCTGAGCTAGCCCGAGCTAAGGCAAACATTTTGGTGTCGCTTGAAAAAAGCTTTAAAGAAAAAGATAAAACTGATTCAAAAAGCTATGTTGATGAAATCGTTCAGGTGTTTCTAAACGATGGTGTCATTACAAATCAAGCCTATGATTTAGAGTTTGCTAAACAGAATTTAAGTCAAATTTCGCTTGAAGACATCAACGCGTTGGTCAAGCAGCTGGTAAGTAAAGAGAACAGAGTAGTTGCACTTATTGCCCCCGAAAAAGACAAAGAAAAACTCCCTAAGGAGGCTCAGCTTATAGAATGGCTTGATAACACAGGAATGGCCTTGACTCCTTACACTGAAGAGAAAATAGCAGAATCTCTGATTAGCAGTTTACCGCCTGTTGGAAAAATAAAATCGGAGACAAAAAAAGAAAGTGTTGATGTAACTGAGATCGTTTTTGAAAATGGGGTAAAGGTTAATCTTAAACCTACTAAGTTTAAAAACGATGAGATTCTTTTTGTAGCCAAAAGCTACGGTGGAAACTCACAATACGAAATAGCTGATATTGACAATGCGAATTTTGCTTCAAAAGCAGGTTCTGCAAGTGGTAATGGTAAACTCACAAATTCTCAATTGAAAAAGTTTCTGAGTGGTAAAATAGCATCTGTTACTACCGGAATTGGTGAACTTACTGAAGTAGTAAATGGTTCCTCAAGCTCGAAAGATATAGAGACTGCATTGCAAATGATTCATAACAAATTCGCAAATAATCAGCTCGATGAAGAAGCCGTAAAGGGGGCATTAGAAAACCAAAAATCGCAAATAGCAAGCTTTGAAAAAACGATAACACCTGAAAAACTATTTTCAGATTCTCTCCAGTTTGCAATGTCGTATAACAATCCTCGATCGAAGCCTATCAACTCAGAAAGAGCCTCAAAAATTGACTATAAAAAAGCATTCGATATGTATAAATCACGTTTCGCTAATGCTGCGGACTTTGAATTTACCTTCGTTGGAAATTTTGAAATAGACAAAATCAAACCCCTGCTTGCCAAGTATATAGGATCTTTACCAGGAAATCCATCTTCTAAAGAAAAGTATGTGGATAGATCCGCCTCTCCTACACTAGGATACGTAGAGAAAGCTATTTACAAAGGGACAGAAAACAAATCTATTCTTGCTATTATGCTTCATAATCAATTTCAATATTCAGAAAATGAGAACTTATTGATTACATTACTGGGTGAGATTCTGGAGATAAAAGTTACCGAAAAATTGCGAGAAGATGAAGGCGGAGTTTATTCTCCTTACTTTGCAGGCTCTGCTAAAAAGCACCCCAAAGGATCATACAGCTATTTCATGTATTTTACTTGCTCACCTGACAATGTCGAAAAGCTCACCAATCTGGCGATGATTGAAGTTAAGAAAATGGCCACAGATGGCCCTCTACAAACCGATATTGATAAAGTAATCAATAAACGTAAACTTGATTATGAAGAAGATATCAAAAATAACCAATATTGGCTTACTAGTCTGTCTTCAAACTATATGGAAGGTACACCTATTGAAGATATTCTAAAGGAAAAAGATAAATTAAACGCTATAAATCAGAGTATATTGAAGACAGCTGCCGCCAAATATCTAAACACTCCCAATAGAATACGAGTTGTATTGTACCCTGAAAACAAAAAACAGTAACCTTAGGGTTTTAAAACCTCAGAGATGGGTTTGCCCACGTTTCCGTTGGGTTCCATAATAGATAGCAACTGAGCCAATGTAGAGGCAATATCACAAATAAACGTAGGATTTGTGGTATTGCCTTTTCTTATTCCTTTTCCATAAAACAAGAGAGGTACATGCGTATCGTAGCTATAGGGCGTACCGTGTGTAGTTCCTTTTATATACCCCGAAAACCAAGCAGGCTCAGGTAAAATCAAAATCTCCCCACTTCGTTTTGGATTGTATAGATGATTGATCTTATCTCGTAAATAAAGTGGCAAATAATCGTACCCGGCATTCTTTAAATCTACGATATCATAAATACCCTCTATACTAGAAAGTGAATCTCTTAATGTCTGAAAAACTTGTTTCTCACTTACTTTTTTATCCAAAAGTGTTTTGTGATTGAGATAAAACTGGTAGTTGTTTTGATTTTTGATATAGGTACCATCACCATACACCGATTGGAGCACACTTTCAGATTTTTTATTGATCTCTCCACCAAGAAATATGCCCGCAGGAATATTATTCTTTTTCAAATACCCAGGAATTTCTGCCACACCATGGTCTGCCGTTAGAAACAAACTGTATTGGTCTCTACCCACCCATTCATCCAGTTTTCTTAAGAGTTGTTCGATGTTTTTATCAAGTCGCAAATATATATCCTCGAGTTCAACAGATTGTGGCCCAAAACTATGACCTGCGTAATCGGGACTAGAATAGCTGATTGTCAAGAAATCCGTATTTTCGTCTTTCCCCAAGTTTTCATTTTTCAATGCTTCTAGAGCAAAATCAGTTGTGATTTCATTACCAAAATATGACATAGTAATACTGCTTTTGTGGGGGAAAACGGGAGAGGCTTCTCCTACCATATTATTCTCGTATTTCTGGTCATCTCCTTCAGACTCTATGTAGTTGCTTATGGGAAGTAAGGTCTCCCATTTCTGCATAGCGTATTTATTTTTGAGCTTCAGATTATTAAAATTTTGCACCCAAGAGGGAAGTTCCTTTTTGTAATATGTGGAAGTCACCCAATTGCCTGTTCCTGTATCCAGCCAATAGGCCTCTCCAGTGTGACCAACGGGCATGATAGCCCCTCTGTCTTTAATAGCAATCCCAATAGTCTTGGATCTGAATTGGGTAGCAATCCGCATTTGATCACATATACTTGTTACCTTCATATTGACGGGGGACATTCTCCCAGAGCTTGGAGCTCCTTCACCCACAATAGATTGTAGGGTGTCAAACGCCACATAGACAGATTTTTCAATGCTTTTCTCGTACCAATCATTCCCAACTATTCCACTTATAGAAGGCGAAGAGCCATTAAAAATATGGGCATGGCCTGGGCCAGTGACTGTACTTGCATAATGGTATTGGTTGTTCTTACAATTGAATCCTTGGTTCATCAATCTTTTAAATCCACCCTCTGAGTATTTATTGTAATACCGGTACAGGAAATCATATCTCATTTGATCAACAATGATTCCCACGACCAGTTTGGGTCTGTCTAATTTAGAAGAATTTGTTTGAGCAGATACTTGAAAGCAAAATAGAATGAAAAGAGGTATTATCTTTTTATACATCCGTATGGGTATTTAAAATTAGTGTAAAAATAGTTATTTTTGACTCTAGAATTAAAAACATAATCGCTTGAGAAGTGTTTTATTGAATATGAATATGCTTGTACTCTACAAAATCGGGATTGTTGTTTTTGTCTTTTTATTTATGGAATGGGTAGCTTGGTTCGCTCATAAGTACATCATGCACGGCTTCGGCTGGTCATGGCACAAGGATCATCACAATCATCACGCGGGTTTTTTTGAAAAAAATGATTACTATGCAGTCGTATTCAGCATTTTAGCTGCAGGCAGTATTATTTTTGGTGATTTGTATGAGCAATATTGGTACATTAAATATATAGGTATTGGTGTTACTACATATGGTATTGCCTACTTTATATTCCACGATCTTATCGTGCACAGACGGCTCAAAATCAAGTTTATTGCTAAGTCTTCTTATATGAAACGCATCATGAATGCTCATTATGTACATCATAAAGTACATACAAAAGAAGGAGCTGAGGCTTTTGGATTCTTATTTGCTCCCACCAAGTACGATATTCGTAAGAAAAAGTAATTCAAGTATTTTCTTTGCATGATTGAGTTAAACCCTTCTTTAGGTTTTGTGATTATAAATATTCAATTTTGTACTTTAATCAAAAACACGTGTAAGAAAGTTCTCGAACTTCTTATCTATGGATTAAAAATACGAATGCTTTTTTTTGATTTGACCGCAATACAGATTACCCCGTATGCTCTCCAACTTACTAACAGATTTTTTAAAGAATAAAAAAAGCCTCGCAATAGGATTCTGTTTTATAACGATCGGCCTACTATTTGGAAGCTGGGCTACCTGTATTCCCTTCGTTAAAAACACTTTTCAGCTCAATGACAAAGATTTAGGTTTGTTGTTGCTAACCATGCCTATGGGGGCCCTTGTTATTAACCCATTAGCAGCGTTTTTAGTAAGTAAATTTGGCATGCAAAAAGCTACTATTATAGGCTTTTGTTTCTTGATTTTGGCATTTGGAAGTCTATTTATGAACTCCTCGCTGTATACGCTACCCCTATCTATGTTCTGTTGTGGAGCGGGTATATCGCTTACCAATGTAGCCATGAATACCACCGTAGGGGCTTTAGAAAAAGAAGCTTCTATCCGTATCATGAGTACATGCCATGGGATTTTTAGTATTGGACTAATGCTAGGATCCATGTTAGCTCCCTTTGTACGTAATCATGGGGCTTCTCCACTATCCTATATGCTGGGTTTAGTGATCGTTTTGAGCTTGATCATGATATGGGCTGCACCCCATATTTTATCAATTTCGTTTCTTGAAGAGAAAATTAACAAGCAAGCGAGCAAAAAGATAATTTTACCCTCAGGTGTATTGCTTTGGATGATCCTGATCAGCATTTGCGTAAACGTAACCGAGGGAACTATGGCGGACTGGGCGGCCGTGTTTATGCATGATGTAGTCCATGCAGATAGCCAATGGATAGGAATTGGTCTTACTGCATACTCACTTTTTATGGCATTAGGAAGAATAATGGGCGATAGCATTATTCCTAAATTTGGACAAAACAATGTTCTTATTTGGGGAGGGGTTTTATGTGTTTTAGGGCTGTGTATCACTGTTTTTTTACCTTTCATCCCTACGGCAATTTTGGGATTTGCCATGGTAGGTGCAGGTGTGTCTTGTGGAGCACCTATTCTC
>JBOFGX010000104.1:0-11163 GCA_051649345.1 Leadbetterella sp.
AATCTAATTTGCAGAAACTACATTTTCGCGAGTTGATTACCTACATAGCTAAATGCTATAAAAAACAACAGCTATACATTATGCAAGTACATTAAAAACGAAACTTCACTTGAATGCAGTAGTTGAAGATTTCAAAATAGATGATTTACATATTCCATTTTCTGAAATATTTCACACCTTACAAATTTGAAGTGCATGATAAAACTTATAGGTTTTCTATTAAAAAGCTAACCTAAAAACTACTCTTAATCTGTTCAATAAAACTTAAAAGAGAGGAAGGTTCTACTGTAATAATAAACAAAGCCCCCCAAAGTGAGCCCCAAAGATGAGCCATATGATTTACATTGTCCATCTGTCTTCTTTCCATAAAAATACTGTATGCCATATACACGATTGCAAACACGTAAGCCGGCAATGGTATCGGAATGGGGAAAAAGATCAATTTGGATAAAGGAGAGAGTATTATGCTCGCAAAAACAATAGAAGCAACTCCCCCCGATGCCCCCAGGCTGTTAAAGTGTGGTTTTTCCTTATACTTTAAAAAATCTGGTATATTGGCCACCAGTACGCCTGATAAAAACAACAGTAGGTACATGGTCTTACCCATGGAAGGAAACAAACTCGAAAAATAAGATTCTACATAGTTACCAAATGAATATAAAGCCAGCATATTGAATGCTAAGTGCATATAATCTGCATGTATAAAACCAGAACCCATTAGTCGAAAATACTCTTTGTTTCTGTGGACTCTATAGGGATTGTGAATAAGTTTCGAGCGAAATTCTGAATTATTAAACGCCATCAAACTTGTGATTAAGATAGCCACTATGAGTATTGAATTTATAGTTATAGTATCCATTTATGATTGTCGATTTTGTATGGTACTTACAAATGATTTTAGAGTTTCCTTCTTATCCTCATCTATATCTAGCAAAGTTATATTCAAATAAGCCTTTTCAAAAAAAGTATCTGCATAATCGGTGGCTCTATTTTGTATATTAAGTTTTGAAAACACATCTTTAACTCCTTGTATTTTATCTATTGCCTGAGAGTCATCTAAAGCCATCAACTTCCGTAGATCCCTATGAAGTGACGTTCCATTTGACTGCTCCAAAGCATCTAATAACAACCATGTACGTTTATTTTCAATAATATCACCCCCAACTTGCTTACCAAATTTCTCAGGATCCGCATATACATCCAATATATCATCATAGAGTTGAAAACCAAGTCCGACATTCTCTCCAATTTCATACATCAGTTGTATGGATTTCTCATCTGCTCCCGCTAGAATCGCACCTTGTTCTAGTGCAAAGCCTAATAACACGGAAGTTTTGAGTCGTATCATTTCCACATACTCTTCCTTGCTAACTGTCTCTTTAGTAGCAAACATCATATCGAGTTGTTGACCTTCACAAACTTCAGCTGCTGTTTTACTGAATCTTTTTATTGTACGCTGAAATAGACCCGCCTCTAGATTTTCATATAGCTGATAGGCACATACGAGCATTACATCACCAGAAAGGATTGCAGTATTATTATTCCACTTTTGATGCACGGTAGGCTTACCTCTACGAGAGGGGGCATTATCCATAATATCATCATGCATAAGTGTGAAATTATGAAAGACCTCAATCGCCAATGCGGGCATTAAGAATTTTCTAAAATCAGCATCCCACAAACTGGCAGATAATAGAGTAGCTGCAGGCCTCATTCTTTTACCTCCTAAAGACATAATGTAATCTATAGGCTGATAAAGCTCTACGGGGTTCTTACCAAAGGAATGACGCCGAATTTCTTCTTCTAAGGTCTCTAATATGTCTCTGAAAGTAGAATTTGAAAAGCTCAAAAGAGGGTTTTTTTTAAACAAAAATAGGGGTTTTAATGAAATCCTACTAGGAAATATCTTAGTTATTAAATTAAAAAAAGTAGCGAACCCACAGGACACGCTACTTTTGATCAATCATAGGTTATATGTAAATCTAATCTCTACATTACAAACATACACATTTTGCAAACTATCTGCAAACTTTTATCAATTTTGTTGCAAAACATTGCAAAAATTGTATATTTTTGTTAGGATAATTACACTTTTCTCAGACAATCATGCTCAAACAAGAAAGACAAAATCGAATACTTGATTATTTAGCAAAAGCAAAAAAACTAAACTACACAGATCTAAGTCAATATCTGGATGTATCCTATGATAGTATACGGAGAGATGTAATTGAGCTTCAGGACAAAGGGTTGTTGAAAAAAGTACATGGTGGGGTTGTATCCAACTCCTACTTAAAAATGATTACAGGTCAAAGTAATGAGGTCTTAAAAAGTAGAGACTTAGAAACCATTATCGAAAAATCTTTGACCTTGCTGAAAAACAATCAAACCTTGCTTTTAGATGGCGGAACAACCAATTTCTTCTTTGCAGAGCAAATCCCCAAAGATCTTAACCTCACGATCGTTACAAATTCATTACCTCTAGCTATGGCTCTTAATGATCATGATAATATCCACATTATACTGTTAAGCGGATCCTATTTTAAGCGATATCAAATAACCTTGGGTATAGAGACTATGCGACAAATCAAAGGGTTTCATGTAGATATGTATTTTATGGGTTTCAATGGAATAGATGCTGAAAAAGGCGTAACACTAAGGTACTATGAAGAAAGCCAGCTTAAAAAACAAATGATAGAATCTGCTGATAGAGTAATCTGCGGTGTGATATCTGAAAAAATAGGTCTTGTGGAATCCTATCAAATCTGCGACTACCATAAGCTAGATACGATTATCACAAATCTAGACAAGCATGACCCTTTAGTAGAGGCCTTTACTGGTATTGAGCACCTATAATCTAATCTCCTAAATTCCAAACTTTAGCCCTACTAGTACGTTTGTCCCAGCTTGCGGGAAGACAAAGTTCTCTGTTGTCAAAACTTGATCGTACAAATAGCTATATGTATAGCCATTAGATGCGTATACTGTATTCAAAGCATTATTGACCAGCATGCTAAACTGAATGTTTCCTTTTTTTCCAATCATAGGATTAAATATTAATCGAAAATCACTCACAAAGTAACCGTCTAGTTTTTTATTACTAGATTGAGTATTGTCCAGATATTGCTTTCCAACATACTTAGGTAACATACTTATTTCCCACTTTTTATTTGGCAAATAACTTATATAACCCCCCAAAATCATATTGGGAGAAAACGAAATATCCGTCTTCGTATAAACGTTCGTCCTAGGAACCTTGACAGCAACGTCACTGAAGTCTTGAATAACTTCCTCAAATTCTTTATTTTTATTTTGACTAAGCGTAAAATTTAGATTACATAGAAGTTTGTTATTCTTAGATTTAGTCCCAATCGCAAATTCAAGTCCTCGTCTAAAGCTTGTGGGTATATTCACCCGAATTGCCTCACCAACGGCGTTAACTTTCCCTGTATTTACTAATTGATTTTTGTATTGCATCCAATAAGTCGTAAGCTCTAGACTTATTCTATTCTTTGCATATCTATATCCCAACTCCACATCTTCTAATTTCTCGGGCAAAGGAAATTGGGCGGCATTGTCTACAAAATCTTGACGACTAGGCTCTTTAAGCGTTCTTGCAAAGCTCAAAAATATGTAGTCAAATTGTGATTTTTTATATGTTACCCCAACTTTGGGATTGAAAAAGAAATGACTCGTGCTTAAATCAATCGCCGATTGTACGTCCAAAATGCCTTGAGATTGAAAAGAAACTGACCGGAGCTGCCCATCTACATATAAACTCCATTTTTTGGATAAAAAATGGCTATACTTCGCATACACATTTGCGTCGTTTTTAATAGAATTATTCTCGTAATAATTTCTATCCAACTCAAAATTTTTATTCTCTGCCCATATAACTTTACCAAAATGCCCTCCCAAATATTGGTTGAATCCGCCCCCGACAAGTAACTTGTATTTACGGTTCTCGGGGCTCTCAAGCGTAAATACCCCTCCATAAAAATGATTTTGTAACCATTTTTGACGAATCAAATCACTAATAATTGTTGCATTAGGAGGATCTAAACTTATAAATCCATAATCCGTATTACTTTGTTGATATTTATATTGCTCAAAATACCCTTTCCCATAGGTATAATGCAAGGATGGGTTGAACCTCCACCCCGAATTCAGAGAGAAATTTGAAATCAATTGTACATGGCTTTGCTTGTAATTATCCGTTTCATTTTCATAATCATAAAAGTTAAACCTACGCCCCCTAGCAACCATATTTTTCATGTATTCCTCATCAAAAAAGTTCCTTTCACCGAATGCCCTTATTCCAGCGGCATCATTCTTAAATAGCTCAATAGGAATGCCATTCCAGGCTTGGTAGGTTTTCTCTTTCCCTGAAAAAACATTAAGTCGTACAAAGCTCGCTTCCTTATAATAGCCCAAAGATGTATAAAATGAGGACAAGTCGCTGGATGACCTATCTACAAACCCCTCCGATTTTATACTGGAAAGACGAGCGTCTAAAATCAAACCCTTTTTGGTGATCCCAGTGCTTGCATTTACGCTTAACCTTCGGGTATCAAACGAACCACCAGATAATTGTATTTCTGCTTTAGGCTTAACTTCGTAGCCTAAGGTATTGAGATTGATACTTCCTCCAAAAGCTCCCGCACCTTGTGTACTACCTCCTACTCCGCGTACTACCTGCACACTTTGGGTAGAACTACTTATGTCAGGCATATTCACCCAATATACACCTTGCGACTCACTATCATTAAACGGTATACCATTGACCGTAACATTTATACGTGTAGCATCTGTACCTCTTATCCGAATCCCTGTATATCCTATGCCCGTACCTGCATCAGAAGTTGTAACTACAGAAGTAAGACTATTAAGAAGAATTGGCATGTCTTGACCCAAATTACTTTTGGTCAGGGATGTTTTTCCTAGATTCGTAAATGCCATTCCACTTAATTCATTTACACGAGTGGCACTCACTACGATTTCCTCAAGTCTTTTGACATGCGTAGAATCAGACAAGTTTGTAATTTGGGAAAATAACAATCTAGTAAAGAGAGTAAAAATTAATACGAGCGTGCAATTCTTAATCATATCATTAAAATTTAAAAGGGTAGACCAAAAGAATGATATGAAAAACGGCAGAATGCCTTTCTCTATCCCTTCGGCAGTACTAACTGCATCAGGTTCTTTGGGTATGATCTCAGCCCGTTTAGGCACCCCATGAGATATGCTACAAAGTAAATTGAAGAGCTCGGCTCAAAATTAAACGCAAGACCAAGAATCAATGAGATTCTTCTTTTAGTACTACTAAAACTATGATTGTTTATTTTTTGAATAAAAAAATGCTAGACCTATAAAAAAAACATTCGCCATAAGTAGATAATTTGATATATCTAGAATGTCAAAACCCGTATCAAAAACCAAAAACCTATTGACAACCAAAAAACCCATAAGGCTGGACATTGTCAAACAAACAGAAGAAAGAATTTCCTTTTTGAAGAGTAAAATCAACGAAATCAAAATTAAGCCTAGGAGCCAAATATGGGTTGCAAAGTACTCTACTCTTAAAACAGAAATACCAAAAATTGATTTAAGACTAAAGCATTTTATCAGGATAAAAAACAGAAATCCACAACCTAAAACTAAGTAGGATGTATATCGATGGATAGCCTTCCCCCTGAAAAGATGTATACTTCCAATTACTAGCCCAAGCCCCCCTACTATAAATGCTATTGATACAAAAAAATCGGAAACATAAAACGCTGTTTTATAGCCTACATAAGCAATACCTGAGGCAATACCGTATAAGAAAAGAGATAAAAACCAAGCTTCAAGTAAAAGGACAGTTTCTATTGGCAACTTTCTATACAAAAATATAAATACGGACAAGGCAAAGACACCTAAACCAAATCCTGAAATCACATGGGGCATATTGCTTTCCAAATCAAACTCGTTTTTAATCAATAAAATTAACTTCAGGATGAATTTCAATTCCAAATTTCTTTAAAATATCTTCCTGTATTTCTAAGGCTAAATTTTTAATTTCTGTTCCTGTTCCATCTCCAAAATTCACAAGAACCAAAGCTTGATTTTGATGTACTCCTACATCGCCTCTTCGATATCCTTTCCAACCTGCCTTTTCTATCATCCAGCCTGCTGGGATTTTCAAAGTCAGATCATCAATAGGATAACTTGGCATATCTGGGTATGAATTCAAAAGATCCGTATATGTTGTTCTTAAAATTTCTGGATTTTTAAAAAAACTTCCAGAATTTCCTATTTCTGCAGGATCTGGCAACTTGGATTTGCGAATATATATAACCGCCTCGCTAACAGCCTTTATACTGGCTTCTGTGTAGCCAAGTTTTTTAATAGTATCACCAATAACTCCATAAGAGGTATTAAATCTAGCTTTTTTCTTTAATCTAAAACTAACATTCAAAATTATATACTTACCCTTACCTTCACGCTTAAAAAAGCTTTCTCTATAGCCAAATTTACAAGTTTCGAGATCAAAAGTGTGTATACTCAGATCCTCTATCTTCATGGCTTGTAATTCTAGAAATACATCTTTGATTTCTACTCCGTATGCACCGATATTTTGCATAGGAGCTGCTCCTACAGTGCCAGGAATAAGAGATAGATTTTCGACTCCAGCCCATTGGTTTTCAATACAGTAAAGTACAAATTTGTGCCAGTTTTCACCCGCACCTACTTTTAAAACAACCTCCAAATCGTCCTCGAATACTACTTCGATACCAAGAATACTGTTTTTTATTACAATTCCATCAAAATCTTTAAGCAACAACACATTAGAACCTTCACCTAAAATCAATCTTTTGACAGGCAAATTTTTGTCACCTAGAATTCTCGTAAGCTCATCCACGGATTCTACTTTTGTAAAATATTCTGCCCTTACATCTAGACCAAACGTGTTGTATCCCTTGAGAGAAATGTTTCTTTGAATCATAGTGGCTAAATTAGGACTTTATTGATTAAAATAGCTATCTGACTTTAAAAAAACAAAGAAATCGCCCATTTGGACGATTTCTTTTAAATTAAAACTGTATACTTTAAAAAATTTTAGATTTGATCCTGAGTACTATTTTTCCGTAACTCTTACTGCAATTCTACGGTTCTTGGCACGGCCTTCTTCCGTATCATTGGATGCTTCAGGATGCTCTTGGCCATAGCCTTCAGCTTCTAATCTCGCCTTGTCTATTCCAGCAGCAACAATCGAATTCATTACGGTTGTAGCCCTCGCAGCAGATAACTTAATGTTACTTTCTGGTTTACCTACATTATCCGTATATCCTCCTATTTTAAGCTTAACTTTTGGATATGCTTTCAGGATAGCTACAATATTTTCTACTTGTTTATTCGACTCAGCCGTAAGATTAGAGCTTCCAGTAGCAAAGTTAAGATTATCAAAGTTAAACCAAGAAGTTTTATCCACAGGCTTAGAAGCGTCTTTGATAAATGCAACTAATTTATTCTCGATACCTTCGGGATTAAGCCCTGCCAATTCAACACCTCCCTCGAGAGTAAGTTTATCGCTAGCGGCCACAGCAGAACTCGTATCCATAGGAGTTGATACAGCCGAGGTGTCCGCAGTTGAAGTTGTAGTAGATTCAATCTTTGGTTTACTGCATTGCTTCCAAGCAAAAAATGCTATCCCTAGCCCAAGAAGGCCAAGAATGATGGGCTTCCAATTGAAGCCTCCACCGTCCACATCTACATCAGGGATGGCTGCACTAGCTGCCCCTTTTATAGAACCCGCTGCAGAACCTACAGCTCCTTTCATTGCATCAGCAGCCCCTCCGAGATCAGGTAGACTACCCATGCCTAAAATACTTCCTAAACCAGAAGGTAGAGCTTTGGCAACTATATCTTTTTGACTTGTAAGTAAATCTCCTAAACCCGCTATTCCAAGACCGTCTGATTTTACTTTTTTACCTAGAATTCCCATCACCATAGGAGCGAGAAAACTAAATATTGACGAAGTAGAACCAGAACTCAACCCAGAAAATGAGGATACCGCACCTACAATTCCACCCAATTTATCACCTAGAAGGCTAGATAGTATTCCGCTTCCAGCAGACATTAGACCAGAAGACTTATCAGAATCTCCTAACATTCCACCCAAATTATCAAGCATGGAATCGTCTGAATTATTTAAAAGCCCCATCAAGCTAGACAACCCACCTTGAGATGATGCAGAATTAATAACACCACCCATCAATGCGGGTGCAGCAGCACCTAGTGCCTTCGTTACAACTGATGAATCCTCTCCAAGATTCCCAGCTAGTTGGCCTACGACCCCTTCCGTTAAGTAGCCTTTAGCAATATCTAGTAAATTAAATGACATAAAATTTTGGGTTTAATTGAAAAATTTAATTTAAAAAGTTTAAAATTATATAAAAATAATACTATTAAAAATAAATTGAAATCTTTGTGGCATTTATATGAATAGATTTAGACTTTTACTTTCAATCAAATAATACTAACTTTGAGCACTTTTTGTTTTAAAATAATAATATTGTACTCACAAATCTTTAGTAAATTTTATAATAACACCTCAAAATCTTCATAAAAAAATTCAGAGATGAGCCAGAATTCCAAAATCATTTATACCATTACAGACGAAGCACCAGCATTGGCTACGTATTCGTTTTTACCTATTGTACAGGCTTTTTCCAAGTCTGCCGAAATCGAATTAGAAACTAGGGACATATCGCTAGCAGGGCGTATTTTGGCGAATTTTAGCCACTACCTCACACCTGAGCAAAAAATAAATGATGACTTAACCTATTTAGGTTCATTGGCCGTTTTACCAGAAGCCAATATTATTAAACTTCCCAACATTAGTGCTTCAATACCTCAATTGACCGAGGCGATTGAAGAATTACAAAAGCAAGGATACAAGATTCCTAGCTACAAAGAAAGCCCAAGTACCGATGAGGAGAAAGCCGCAAAGGCAATTTATGATAAAATAAAAGGGAGTGCCGTAAACCCTATTCTTCGCGAAGGAAATTCAGATCGCAGAGCTCCAAAAGCTGTAAAAGAGTATGCTCGCAAGCATCCACACAGTATGGGTGCATGGTCTGCTGATTGCAAATCACATGTATCTCATATGAAAGAAGGCGACTTTTTTGGTTCCGAAAAATCTATTGTGGTTGATACAGGTACCAACGTTAAAATTGAATTCGTAGATTCTTCGGGCAGCGTCAAAGTTCTCAAAGAAAAAATTAGTCTTAAGGATGGAGAAGTGATTGATACATCTGTAATGAATCTTCGCAAACTTGTATCTTTCCTAGAAGAACAAGTTGTAGATGCAAAAGCGAAAGATTTACTATATTCTATACACCTTAAGGCCACTATGATGAAGGTCTCTGATCCAATCATTTTTGGGGCAGCAGTGTACGCCTATTTCAAGGATCTTTTCAGAAAACATGCAGATACGTTTAGCCAAGCTGGTATAAATCCTAATAATGGTTTGGGTGATTTAGAGGCGAAAATTGAAACCTTAGATGATGCCAAAAAAGCAGAAATCAAGGCCGATATTGCCGCTATATACGCTTCCAATCCTGGATTAGCCATGGTAAATTCTGAAAAAGGAATTACAAACCTACACGTACCTAGTGATGTTATCATTGATGCATCTATGCCTGCAGCATTTCGTACCTCTGGTCAGATGTGGGGACCTGACGGCAAGCTAAAAGATACCAAATTTATTATTCCTGATAGAAACTATGCGGGTATTTATCAAGTAGTAATTGACTTCTGTAAAAAGAACGGAGCCTTCGATCCCGTAACAATGGGTAGCGTAAGTAATGTAGGACTTATGGCTCAAGCTGCCGAAGAGTATGGCTCGCACGATAAAACCTTCCAAATGTCTGGTGACGGAAAAGTAGTAGTAAGTACTTTAGAAGGTACCGTTTTGATGGAGCAAGCTGTGCAAAGTGGAGATATATTCCGCATGTGCCAGACCAAAGATTTACCTATTCAAGATTGGGTTAAACTAGCCGTAAATAGAGCTCGTTTATCAGGAACACCGGCTGTTTTTTGGCTAGATAAAAATAGAGCCCACGATTCTAATCTTATTCAAAAAGTAAATAACTATTTAAAAAATCACGACACAACGAATCTTGAGATCCATATTATGAGCCCGGTGGAAGCCACTCAGTTCTCTCTAGAAAGGATCGTAAAAGGACTGGACACTATTTCGGTTACGGGCAACGTACTCCGTGATTATAACACAGATTTGTTCCCTATTTTAGAAGTAGGTACTTCAGCGAAAATGCTATCTATTGTACCTTTAATGAACGGCGGTGGTCTATTTGAAACGGGAGCGGGTGGTTCTGCTCCAAAACACGTAGAACAGTTTATCAACGAAGGGTACTTACGTTGGGACTCACTAGGAGAATTCTTAGCATTAGCGGTTTCTTATGAGCACTTATCACAGACATTTTCCAACAAAAAAGCTCAAGTTTTGGCAGACACTTTGGATACAGCTACGGGAAAATTTCTTGATAATGATAGATCTCCTGCTCGTAAAGTGGGCCAGATTGACAATAGAGGAAGCCATTTCTATCTTACACTTTATTGGGCACAAGCTTTGGCGGAACAAACATCAGATATGGAGCTTAAGGCTATTTTCGAACCCATAGCCGCTGAAATGTCACTCAATGAGTCTAAAATTGCTCAGGAACTCATAGATGCTCAAGGTAAGAAGCTAGATATAGGAGGATACTACAAACCCGATTTTTCTAAAGCTTCGGCGGCAATGCGTCCGAGTAGCACATTTAATGCGATTATAGCTAAATTGGGATAGCCCAATTTGTATTTTATTTGTACTAAGGGTCGTCGAATGTATTTTGACGACCCTTTTTCTTTTATATAGTTTCTCACAATTATATGTGAATAGAATCTACAGAAAATGTATATGCTGAAAATTTTACAATAAACATTTCAATTTCTAGCACGAAGAAATATTGATAAAATACTAAAAAAATCTAGTATCGATTTTTTGAAAATTGTTACGAATAAAAGCCAATATGCATTACGCCATTGCCTAGCCTTGACTGTTTTAATTTAGGTATAAAAAATATTCTCGAACCAAAAGTATCTGAATTGGTTTAAAAAGTACTC
>JBOFGX010000105.1:0-7932 GCA_051649345.1 Leadbetterella sp.
GGCTACCCGAATGAGGCAAAGCCAAACGGCCACCAAAATCTGCATTTTCACCATCTGGATTTCCATCATTTACTGATGCTTGCATCGCAAATATTGACTCTACATTATTATCATCAGCAACCGTAAAATTATCATAAAACGAATTTACTAACTTAAATCGACCACTGTTAATAACTGTATTGAATGCAGCCAAAGCTCCAGCGTAATCCTTCTTATACAATTTCGCTTTACCTAAGTACGCAGTAGCTACCATTTTGTCGGCCTTACCCGGTGCATCTCTTACAGCATCCAATAAGGGAATAGATGCCTCGAAATCCTTAATGATCAATGCCAAAGGATCTGCCTCTTGAGTTTTTCTAAAATCCGTGTCGCCTTCTGTATAATACGGGATATTTTTAAACATTTTGAAAAGATCAAAATGATAATATGCTCTTAAGAACAAGGCTTGCCCTGTAACATTATCAGCATATGCTTTTTCTCCTGCATTAGCACCTACATAGGTCTTGGCAGCTCTGATAGCGGAATTTGAACGTACAACGCCCTCGTATCTAGCCTTCCAAAACGCACGTAGATCACCATTAGATGGTTGCCATTGGTACAATTGAAACGAAAGCGTACCATCTCCATCACCAGGCTCAGAACCTTTGTGAGCGTCATCTGATGCTACATTCCATACCCAGTTAGAAGGTGAGGTACCCCAGGGGCTTTCACTCCAGTCATTGGTCCATCCCACCAAACTCTTGTAAGCTGCCACTAAGGTCGCATTTACACCATTTTTACTTGATGATAAAGTCTCTCCTGCTAATGAACCTTGAGGAGGCGTATCCAAAAAACTCTCTTTACAAGCCAAAACACTTCCAATAAGTACCGTGGCTACCGCAAAAATTTTAAAATTAGATTTCATTTTTTTTATGTTTACAGATATAGATTAAAATTCTAAATTAATACCCAAACTCGTTATCCTGTTTGCAGGATAATGTCCGTTATCTACCCCTAATCTAGTATCATTTACGTTACCACTATTACCGATGTTAGCTGATGATACAGCAGGATCTACACCTGAATAGTTTGTAATTGTAAATAAGTTTTGAGCCTGTAGATATACTCTAGCACTTGAAAAACCCATAGACTTTAGGTTTTTAACTGGAATTTTATAACCTAATTGTAGATTACTCATTCTCACATACGATCCTTTCTCTACATAAAACGTACTTGAATTACGACTACCGGCATCTAATGAATTCATTTTAGGCCAATTAGGATCATTTTTCTCTCTTTCCAAGATATCATTGATCACATTGGAATTGAACTGCGTAAACACATTGTAAATCTTAGTTACGTTGTAAATATCATTTCCAAATACACCTAATAAAAACGCATTCACGTCAAAATTCTTATACGAAAATCCTAGATCCAAACCACCCGTAAGCTTAGGATGCGGATTACCGATTATAGTAAGGTCATCATCGGTAATTTTACCATCGGGTTTACCTTCAGGACCTGAAATATCCTTGAATTTCAACCCACCTATCGCTGATCCAGCAGGGCCTGCTGTTTTCTCAGCTTCTGTCTTAATTATACCATCTACGATAAACCCTCTATGTGAAGCAAAAGGATATCCCACTCTATTGATCTGAACATTGCTTCCTTGTGGAATACGCTCCGATATATTATCGTTTGGATAGAAATAGTCTGCGTCATCAGAAACCTTATTGATCTTGTTTTTGTATTGAGACAAGTTCAATGTAGATGTAAACTTCATATCACGCTTCAATGATTTACGGTAGGTTACACTAAAATCATATCCTGTATTCTGCATAGAACCTACGTTAATAAACGGTGCACTCGCTCCACCAGCCGTAAATGGAAGCTTCGGATCATATAAAAGATTGTTTGTGTTTCTTTTGTACACATCCAATACAAACTGGATCGAATTGTTCAAAAGACCTCCGTCTAATCCAAAGTTCATTGAATTGGCAGATTCCCATTTCGTACCTGCGTTACCATATGAACGAAGGGCGTATCCTGTAGATGGGGAGTTATTGGTACCGTTTACATCATAAAAAGTACTACCAACTGTACCACCATAATTATCAGAGAAATTATAGTTACGTATATTTTGATTACCTACTTCTCCATATGCTATGCGAAGTTTCAGGTCAGATAGCCAATTTAACTCTTTCATGAAGCTCTCTTGCGATAATCTCCAAGCAAAGGAAGCAGCTGGGAAATAACCCGTACGTACATCGTTTGCAAATTTCGATGACTGGTCACGACGTAGTGTTCCCGATAAAATGTACTTGTCTGCAAAAGTATAATCCACTTTTCCAAAAAGTGAGAATAGTGCACTTTCACCACCTCCTGAAGACACTGTACGTGAACCTGGATCACCAAAAGCCGTATTGATATAGAAAGCGTTGGGATCAAGAGTAAAATAATTCGCCAAATATAAGTAAGCATCTCTATTTACTTGATTAATGGCTTCAGAACCTGCAAAAACGTTCAATGTATTTTTTCCAAAAGTTTTAGCATAATTTACAGTATTTGTCCAAGTATATTGGAAATTCTTATTCCAAAATTCACGGAAGCTATTTCCTGTCTTATTTCCTTCAGGACGGTATGGCGTAGGATATTCAAATCTCTTAGCAAAACCATTACCCAAATCTGCTGCAAAATTAGTTTTAAGTGTCAAGCCTTTAAGTACATCATACTCCGCATAAAAAGCTGATAGAAAACGTGTATAATTGTTTTTGTTAACCTTGTTTTGCTCCAAAATAGTGGTAGGGTTGGTAAAGTTACCCGTTGTTGCTGATAAGTGACCACCTGGATTTCCTCGTATATCATATTGAGGAATGATAGGTGTAGCTTTTAGGTAATTACCTATAACACCGCCTTCATTATTTGTACCGCCAATCTGAGCAATGTTAACTCCCCAGTTACCAGAAAATAGGATCGATTCACCCAATCTCAATTTTTTACCTATCTTATATGTAGAGTTAGCTCTAATCGTACCTCTGTTAAACTCAGTACCATTCAATACACCTTCTTGTTTTAAATAGGATCCCGAAACATAAAACGTAGCAAAATCATTTCCACCAGAAGCACTCAACGAGTGATCTGTTAGTTTACCTGTACGAGTCATTAAATCCCACCAATTAGTTCCATCCACAGGAGTCTGTGAAATTGGGTTATTAAGAGCATCATACTTTGTCAAGTCTGGATTATTACTCACAGGTTGAATATAGCGTGGCAAACTACTCGCAAACTCACCCTTAGTATAGTCTGGCATATCGTTTGGCGTAGAAGAATACTTCGAACGCATGGCTTGCTGATAGTAAGATGAGCTTGTATTCATGATGTCGTCATATCCTTTAACAGGATTAGAAAGTCCAAACGAACCATTATAGGATAACTTAGCTTTACCTGACTTACCTTTTTTAGTTGTAATTACGATTACACCGTTAGATGCACGTGAACCATAAATAGAGGCCGCAGAAGCATCTTTAAGTACTTGGATAGTTTCAATATCTTCAGGGCTCAATGAGTTTTGATATTGATCTTGCATAGGAATACCATCAATTACATATAAAGGCTCGTTATTTGTGAAAGAGCTAAGTCCTCTGATACGAATATTGGTTGCATCCCCTGGGTTTCCAGAACCCGATACCGTAACACCTGGTGCACGACCCGCCAAATTAGAAGTAAAAGAACTACCTTTCATTTCTTTTAGACTAACCGCATCAACAACAGATACCGCACCCGAAATATCTTTCTTACGGATCTGCTGATACCCTGTTACGATAACTTCACTTAGTGAATTTTCATTTCCACTCAATGATACGTTAATTACGGATTGATCACCCACAGTTACTTCCTTGGTGTCATATCCTATAAATGAAAAAACCAATACGCTTGTTTTATCATTTACCTCAATACTGTAAAAACCATCCGAGTTGGATGTTACCCCTTTTCCTGATCCTTTTAATCTAATTGATACGCCTGGTAAGTTAGAATTGTCATTAGCATCCATAATTGTACCTGTAACTTTTCTATCCTGTGCTTGCAAATTGGCATTGGCAAGAAAGAAAAAAACCAGTAATGGAATGATTTTTAAATAAAATTTGATTTTCATAGAACAATGATTGTTTAAAATTTAAAATTAATTTAGAGTAGAGAATGGTTATTTAATCATGCATACAAAAAGGGTTTGGTGTTAAAAATGGGTTCAATATTACAAATGTAAATAATTTTAGATTTATTTGAACAAATATTTTAAAAAATATGTGTAGCTTTTTTTCTTTAAAGGAATATTAAAACATTACACACAAATTAAAGTTATGGTGGAGACATTTTTCAATCTTTTAATAATTCTATATTTTTGATAAAAAAAAAACTATTTAGTCGGGTAGAATTTTAAAATTTCATCTCCGAAAGTTTGAAATTCGCATGATTCCTTCTTCAAAATTAATTTTTTAGTAAAATCATGTATCAATGTATTTTTACAAAGAAGAAAAAAAATGGTTTTTTCAGGCCATCAACATTGTATTTTTTTAATAAATACTTGTAAAAAAGCAAATATTTTTAGCCCCCCGAAATAATGTTTGGAGAAAGCCTATAATTTTGCAAACGTTATTTTAAAAATAGTACCCAAAGTAAAATAAATAGTAATCAAAAATGGCAAAAGCAAAATTAGAGTACATTTGGTTAGACGGATATAAGCCTGTTCAAAGCCTACGTTCAAAAACAAAAATCGAAAACAATTTCTCAGGAAAATTAGAAGATTGCGATATGTGGTCTTTCGATGGATCTTCTACAGAGCAAGCACCAGGTGGATCATCTGACTGTCAATTGAGACCTGTTTTTATCTGTCCTGATCCTGAGCGTTCAAAATTAGGTACACCTGCTTATTTGGTAATGTGTGATGTTTTAGATGCTAAAGGTAATCCGCATGAGTCAAATGGTCGTGCATTGATAGATGACGATGATAATGATTTCTGGTTTGGTTTCGAACAAGAGTACTTTTTATATGATATGGAAACCAATCTTCCGTTAGGTTTCCCTAAAGGAGGTTTCCCAAATCCTCAAGGACAATATTACTGTTCAGTAGGTGCTAGAAATGCATTTGGTAGAGATATCATCGAAGATCACTTGGAGCAATGTCTACAAGCAGGTCTTAATATCGAAGGTATCAATGCTGAAGTTGCTGCTGGTCAGTGGGAATTCCAAGGTTTTGCAAAAGGTGCAAAACAAGCAGGTGATGAAATGTGGGTAGCAAGATATTTATTGGAAAGAACATGTGAGAAATACGGTATCTGGGTAAATTACCACTGTAAGCCACTGGGTAACCTTGACTGGAACGGTTCAGGTATGCATGCTAACTTCTCAAACACGGCTTTGAGAACTGCGGGTAACCAAGAGATTTACAACAAGATATGTGAAGCATTTGCTCCACTTATTCATGAGCATATTGCTGTTTACGGACCAGACAACGATCAACGTTTGACGGGTAAACATGAAACAGCAAGATGGGATCAGTTCTCATACGGTATATCGGACAGAGGAGCCTCTATCCGTATCCCTATGGCAGCGGTACAAAAAGGATGGAAAGGATGGTTGGAAGATCGTCGTCCAAACTCAGCGGCAGATCCATACAAAGTTGCTGCTCGTATTATCAAAACAGTAAAAGGAGCAAAATTGTAATACTTTGCTATCGTAGATATCAAGTCCCCATGACGAAAGTTGTGGGGATTTTTTTGTTTTTTAATTATCCACTATTTTTGATTCAATAACAACCTTGTATGAATCGAATCCTATTTTTATTTTTTTTACTTTGTGTTTCACAAGCCTCAAATGCTCAGCTTATTCATCCTTGGGAAACTATTGAAATCAATCTACAAGTAGAAAACACCTATGAAAACCCATACGCTCAAGTAGAAACTTGGGTTGTCTGGAAAGGGCCTAATTTTAGTAAAAAAGTATATGGTTTTTGGAATGGAGGAAAAACATTCACCTATAGACTTATTGCCACAGAACAGGGAAACTGGACGTGGGAATCGGCAAGTAACCAAACAAATGAAAATGGACTCAAGCAAAAATCGGGGTCTATAAAAGTAATCCCGTGGACCAAGTTTCAAATCACTCAAAACCCCAATAGAAAGGGATTTATACGAAGCTCAAAAAATGGGCATGGACTAAGCTATGCCGATGGTTCTCCGTTTTTTATGCTGGGAGATACATGGTTGGGGGCGACTACGTGGAGACTCCCTTTTCGCTCCACTCCAGCAAGTAAAAACTATATGCCCAATATAGGAATTGGGTTTGAGGAAGCTGTAGCCTATCGAAAACAACAAGGATTCAACTCTGTCAGTATGATTGCTGCTTTCCCAGGGTGGGAAGCAGACACCAAACCATCTACTTACAAAGATAGCTCGGGTGTTTTTGTACGAAATGCGTGGGAAAAATATGGCTATTTGATTGATGGAAAACCTACTGCGAAAAATATGCGAGATGAAGTCGGGAATCTCCCTTTTGCCATGAGCATGTCCAATCCCGTGATTGCTAATTTTGATTTTGTAAATCCCGAATACTTCAAAAGTCTCGATAAGAAAATTGCACATCTTAATGAGCAAGGTTTTGTGGCTCTACTCGAACCTGTCCGTAGAGATGCCTGTCCTATTTGGAAAAAGAATCACAAATTTAATGAATCCTATGCTCGTTTTATACAGTATTTATATAGTAGATACGGAGCTTATAACTTGGTATTTAGTGGAATACATCTTGATTGGATCCCTAAAGAGTACAGTTTGACAGCCAATGAATTCAATGAAGCCCTTACCTACCACTTACATAAATACGGCCCCATGCCCTTTGGTCAACCCGTTACGACCCTGATCAATAACAGTACGTACACACAGTTTGGACATGATAAAAGTTGTCCATGGCTAACTTTTCATAGTGTTGGAAACAAGCCCAGAGACCATAGAATAGGCATGATGATCGATACACTTTACAATTTAAAACCAGCCTACCCTGCCATAAACTTCGAGCCGTATTACACGGGCTGGCAAGCCGACCATAATTATCCAGCTGGAGAAAAAGCAGATGTGAATTCTGATCGTGATAATTATTTTGCTCGAACTCAGATGTACGGTTCTGTTCTCAGTGGAGCTTTAGCAGGGCATGTTTACGGGACTTCTGCTTACGATGTCACTACTATTGGTGAGCCCAGAGGTACAAATCCACATTTTTGGGAGGCATTGAAATATACATCTAGTAAGCATATGGCACATTTAGGTACGTTTATGTCTTCTGAGGGATCGAACTTTCAAAATTTACAGCCCGCTTACTTTGATATATCCCCTCAAAAATCAAAGAAAGCAAAACCCAATGGTCTTGACGGTTACGCCTATATGATGCGTACAGAGGATAAAAAACTAGCTATGGTTTACTTTGAAAATGCGTGTGAAATACCTGAATTATTGGGATTTATACCTAATGTTATGTATGAATTGACTTGGTATAATCCCGAAAATGGGCAATGGTTAGATAAGAATGTTTTGAAAAGTGATACTAAAGGAAGGATTTCTTTATCAGATTTCCCTAATGTTAAAGGGAAGGCGTTTAATGATTATGCCTTAAAAATAAAATTTTATACTAAATAGTCGCCCCTCAAATACTCATAAAGTATTGAATATCATTTTACTATTCAAGTTTTTATCGAAAATAAATACCAGAAAATAAGTAGAATCTACAAAAAGTCGGTATATTAATCTGGTTTGGTGGCTGCCCTATTCGGGCGGAACTTACTTTTTGATTGGTCAAAAAGTAAGCAAAAAACCCACAAGCGAAAAATTGTCCGAATTTTTTCCCTTTGCTTATCCTTTTACATAAAAAATTCAGGCCAACACTCTTTCGCTTGACCTCAGCCGCACC
>JBOFGX010000106.1:0-16687 GCA_051649345.1 Leadbetterella sp.
ATTTTTGCTTACGGGAAGCTCTTTATTTGGATTCGTATTTATAGGATTTTTGGTTTCAACTGGTTGTACATTTTCTTTTGTATTTTTTATACATTGAAAGTTCAATGTTACAATTAAAAAATATCCAATGTATAAATATTGTCTCATTTTATTTGGGAAATAATAAATTTTCAACAAAGTTAAAGAATAAATTGAGTTTTAATTTCATGCCCGATTTTGAGACTTGCAATATAAATTTCCTAGATAAATTATTACAGATACACGTAATGCTGCTTTTTCACTAGTACGATAAAGTTTTTATTGTGATTTTGCAAAAAATAAATAAACATGTTATTTGTAAAAATTAGCTAATATTTTGAAATCGAAAAAAACTTTTAAAATCTTGTCTATAAATACAAACTATTGCAGATTCTACCGTTCATAATTTCCCATTACCATTCTACACAAAATTGAATAATTCCGTGAAACTGTACAGAGATTTGTCTCATCAAAATTTAATAAATCGTTATAATTATGGAACTTACTATTACAACATTCGTGCTTTTAGGCATTGCATTCGTATGCCTTGTTTTTTACAAATTCGTTTTTCGTTTATTGGGGATCATTATCATTCAAGAGGATAAGATTGGTTTAGTTACGAAAAAGTTTGTTTTATTTGGAGATAAAAAATCGCTTCCCGAAGGACGAATTATTGCTACGGAAGGGGAAGCAGGTTTTCAAGCTAAAGCCTTGGCTCCCGGTATTTATTTTGGATATTGGATATGGCAATACGAAGTTACGCATCAAGCATTGACCGTGATCCCTACGGGTAAAATTGGACTTTTGCTAGCAAAAGATGGTCGTGAGCTTGAAACGGGGGCTATTTTGGGTAAAAAAGTAGAATGCGATGGTTTTCAAGATACGCAAGCATTCCTTAAAAATGGCGGTAGAAAAGGTAGGCAGTCTGCCGTGATTACCGCAGGGGTATACCGTATCAACACATTCTTGTTTGACGTTGAGATTACGGATATGCACGAGATTCAAGAAAACATGGTGGGTATCATTACGACCATGGACGGTGCTTCTATTGAACCGGGACAAATCGCAGGTAAAAGTGTAGAGGGACATAACAACTTTCAAGATGCAGATGCATTTTTAACCCAAGGAGGAAATAAAGGTTTGCAGCAACAAATTATTTTGGCGGGTTCCTACAATCTCAATCCTTGGTTTGTAAGAATCGAAGAAATCCATATGACAGAGATTCCAATTGGGCATGTAGGAGTTGTCATCTCATATGTAGGTGAAGAAGGTGTGGATGTGAGTGGTAAAGAGTTTAAGCACGGTAATATTTTCTCCAAAGGGTTTAAAGGTGTTTGGTCGGAACCCCTTGGACCTGGGAAGTATCCTATTAATACCTATATTCAACGTATCGAAATTGTTCCTACCACAAACTTGGTTCTCAATTGGGCGAGTGCTCGTTCAGAATCGCATCAACTGGATAAGAATCTATCTACGATTACGGTTCGTTCCAAAGATGGTTTCCCGTTCAACTTGGACGTATCGCAGATTATTCATATACCTAATTATGAGGCACCTAAAGTGATTGCTCGTTTCGGAAATATGCATAATTTAGTGAGTCAAGTATTGGAGCCTACCATAGGTAACTACTTCCGAAACTCCGCACAAGATTCTGATGTGATTTCATTCTTAGGATCTCGTAAAGAAAGGCAAGAAACGGCTCGTAAATATATTTCGGATGTTCTGGAACAATACAATGTGAATGCTGTAGATACACTTATTGGTGATATCGTGCCTCCTGAATCTTTGATGAAGACACTTACAGATAGGAAGTTAGCTGAAGAACAGAAAGTTACCTACGATACACAAAAAATGGCTCAAGAAACGAGACAAGCCTTGGAAAAAGAGACAGCCATTGCAGAAATACAAAAGGATATTGTAAAAGCAGACCAAGGTGTCGTGATCGCCGAACGCGTAGCAGATGCCTCCGTTAAAAAAGCACAAGGTGAAGCTACCAGCTTAAAACTTCAAGCAGCAGCCGACGCTGAGCGAGTAAAATTGCAAGCCAATGCAGAGTCTGAACGTATTCGACTAATTGCAAATGCAGAAGCCGAAAAAGTAAGTAAAATGGGTAATGCAGAAGCGGAGAAAACGCTTGCTATCGGTAAGGCAGATGCAGAGGCCTATAAACTGGCGGTATCTGCTATGGGTGAAAGTAACTTTACGCAGCTGAAAATAACAGAAAACATTGGTAAAGAGAAAATTAAAATTATGCCCGACATCTTGATTACAGGAGGGCAAAACGATCAAAACGGTGCCTTAAGTGGTCTTTTAGGTATGAAACTGATGGATGAGATGGGTAAGAAAACCAAAAAAGATAAGAAGGAGATTAATCCTGAAGTGGAGTAATATACTAGATAGGATCCTGTAATGGTAAGTAATAGATTAGATCGCGTTTATATCTATATATTTTTACAGGATTCTTCCTTTTAAAGGTATTTACTTTATAAACAATAGTGTGAAAGACCTGGATTAAAATACAATTCCAAGGTTTGATAGGGATAAATATTTCGGGTACCTTTTGATAAAAAAATAGGTTCGTTAATGTATTATATAATTTACTTACAAGCAGTTAATTAAGGTAATTAAATCGTGAATGAATGTATTCAATGGTTTTTTTGAGGGCAACAAAAATTTAATGTGGGTCGTTTTTCAATTAATTATTTTTAAAATTCCAAATGAAAAATTTTACTAAAATCTCTGTTTTATTTTGTGTTCTATTATTGTCCAATTTTAAATCCTTTTCACAAGAAGAAGGGCGATTCGATATGTCAATGACGATTGAACATAATGGGGTAAAAACGAAGATGAAGATTTTTAGCTTGTCGTACAATTTGGCTACGACATTACCTGTACCATCCGTAGACGGTAGTACCGAACCTCCCGTTGCTATCAAACCTGAACCTATGTATATAAGCGTTTCTAGCTTCGAAATGCTGCCTAAGAGTTTTTACAAGATTTTTGAAAACAATAAAAATTTGGTAAATGGCGTAATTGAATTGAAAGATAAATATGGCAAAGATCAAGATAGGAAACTTGAATTCAAAAATGCCTCAATAGGGATTGCAGAATCCTTATCAAGCTATGCTAATGGAAACTCGGTCAATTTTAACTTCAATACTAGTTCTGTTACGGTAAATGATGTTCAGGTTAATTCTAAGTAATTATTAGATTCAGTTTTGGAAAGGTATTCAATGGGGTGGTTTGCTAAAAAATCACCCCTTTTTTATCAAACCAACTACTTAATTTTTGATAGACCTCGGTAACTGAATTTCCAGAAAATTCTTTCTCATCGTCCATTTCCATTGCAATAAAGCTATCATAAACTTCACTTTTTATTTTTAGAGTAACCGATTTTACTTTTCGGTCGTATACTTTTAACGTCCCTTCATAATTAATCCATTGTTTGGATCGTATGTGTTTAGCAGTTATCCACTCCTTGGATATGAAAATTCTTTTAGATTCAGCCATAATTATATTTTTATTATCATTACTCTACTATTTCTTAACCTTCCGCTTTCTTTTCCGTTATCGTCAATGGGTTGTGAATCACCCAGTCCGACTACGTCCAGTTGCGAAGATTTTACACCCAAATTCAAAAGTGTTTTTTCTATTTCTTTAGCCCGTTTTTGAGTTAATTCCAATACATATTGTGGTTTTAATAAGGGAGCATTGTGTACTTCTATTTTGAGTTTCCAGGTTGGATTTTTTTGAAAGACCTCTACAATTTTTAGGATTTCATCACCTGATTCACTTTTGATTTGTACGCTATCAAGTGCAAATTCAATATGCACGGCAGCCTGTTTTTTTAGCATTAAATCCTCTAGTATTTGATTCTTTTTATTGATATTACCCGTTATTAAAGGGTTGGATTTTTCTACAATAGATAAACTATAATAACTCGATAGGATTGTATACGGGCTTAATTGTAACCATACCTCTTTCTCGTTCTGTTTTATGACCCATTCGACGATCCCCATGTAATAACTACCTACTAAACTACCCGCTTCTAATTTGTCTAAATCTGTTACACCGAGTGCTTTTTTGAAAATGTCTTCTGGTAATTTTCCTTTAAAAACCATTTGTCCTCCAAGTGTTCGTATTACTTTATCGTATTCTTCGATAAGTTGAAAAACGCTCGGTGGGTTGTTTTTGCCTTCGAAAACTACTTTTTGTAAGGATACTTTGCCATCGATCGTTATCACTTTTTTCCCATCAAAATGGTAGGTTCTACCTAAAGGATTGGTAATAGAATCACTAGAATTTCTAGGTCTGAAATTAGGCAATGGTGAGAAGTAGGGGAAGGCTCCTAATTCGGCTTTGGAAGTAGTTTGTGCTAAAAGCTCTGAATAAATGCAAATGAGCATAATGCCAATAACGAAGGACTTAGTCATGTATGAAGTTTTTGAAGATAAAAATACATAGTAAGTTTTATTGTAAAGCCAAATAGAAGTATAAACAGGTATAAAAAATTCAATGGCAACAATCTTTCACAGTAGATTTAGTCAATTTTACCTATATCATCTAAACGACTATCGACTAAAATTCTTGGCAATACAAAATGTTTTAAAGTACTTTGTTGTAAATTTTTTAACATGCTCCAAATCCGTTTTTTATTTTTATTTTTATTTTCAATTCTTACAACTTTCGCTCAGCAATCTGCAGAAAAATATCTATCAACCATCCGAGCTGAGGATTTGGAGGCTCATCTCCGAGTTATAGCCGCTGATAGTATGGAAGGTAGAGATACAGGTTCTGAAGGACAAAAAAAAGCAGCGAAATACATTGTCAATTATTTGAATTCCATAGGCTTACAGCCAGCATCTAAAGATAGCCTCGGAATACCTAGTTTTTATCAACCCATAAAAATGTATCGATCGGGATGGAAAGATCAATATGTAAAGGTAAATGGCAAGCAAATAGCCGTTTACAATGATTTTTTTCCTGTTGGTATGATCAATGTTCCTGAGGAACATGAAATAGATATCGTTTTTGTGGGTTACGGAATTGAATCCAAAGATATGGATAATTACGCCTCATTAGATGTAAAAAATAAGGCAGTAGTATACTTAGAAGGAACCCCTCCCATTCGCAATATTGAGAAGTTTATGGGCAAGGATGGGAGCGATGCAAAACATAAACTAGCGATTTCGAAGGGAGCTTTTTGTACATTTGAAATTTCACTTAAACCTTCTGAAGAATTCAAATCACTTACTGCTGAAAGAAGGGCCGTATTATCTCGATATAACCTTACGACCTTGGATCAAGGTGCTGGTTTTACAAAGACCAAAGATCCTAGATTTGTGGTTTCCAGAGAATTGGGAAGGGAATTGATGGGGGTATCGAAAAAAGCATTCAAAAAAATCTTACAAGGCAATTATAGCAAAAAGATAAACGCAAGAATCAGTATAAAATCAGAGAGAGGGTATGACTTACTGAATACTGCCAATATAGCTGGAATTGTAGAAGGGACGGATAAAAAAGACGAGTATGTTGTGGTTTCTGCTCATTATGACCATGTTGGTGTCAATTCCAAGGGAGAAATACACAATGGAGCAGATGACGACGGTTCAGGAACCTGTGCTTTGATGGAAATGGCAGAGGCTCTCATGAAAGCTAAAAAAGATGGCAATGGACCTCGAAGAAGTGTGCTATTTTTGTGGGTAACAGGAGAAGAAAAAGGACTCTTAGGCTCGCAATATTACACAGATGCAAGTCCGTTGGTACCTTTGTCAAAGACAGTTTGCGATCTCAATGTGGATATGATTGGTAGAATGGATAAAGAGCACGAACCCAACCCAAACTATGTGTACCTTATCGGAAGTGATAAATTGTCGTCCGAATTGCACAAAATTTCCGAGGAGGCCAATAAAAAGACGATCAACTTTGAGCTAGATTACAAGTATAACAATCCCTTAGATATCAATAGATTTTATTATAGATCAGATCATTATAATTTTGCTAAGAATAGGATACCGGTCATTTTTTACTTTTCGGGAGTACACAAAGATTATCACAAACCTACGGATGATGTAGACCTTATTATGTTTCCTAAATACACAAAAATCACGCAATTGATCTTTCAAACCCTATGGGATCTTGCCAATGTAGAAAACAGAATTAAAGTGGACAGTAATAAAAAATAGTACATGACGAGAGAGGAGTTATTTGAGCAAATAAAACAGAAAAATAGTTTTCTATGTGTAGGATTGGATACCGATCCTCTAAAAATCCCTAGACATTTACAAAACGCACAGGATCCAGTTTTTGAGTTTAATAAATACATCATTGATGCTACGCATCAATACGCTGTTTCGTACAAACCTAATATTGCGTTTTATGAGGCTCAAGGAGCAAAAGGCTGGGAGTCACTCCAAAAAACGATGGAATTTATACCCAAGGAGTGCTTTAGCATTGCAGATGCCAAACGTGGGGATATTGGAAATACATCAGATTTATATGCAAGAGCATTTTTTGAGAAATCTTCTTCGGGTTTTGATTTTGATTCGGTAACTGTAGCCCCATATATGGGCAAAGACTCCGTGGAGCCTTTCCTCAAATACGAAGGTAAATGGGTGATTTTACTGGCACTAACTTCAAACCCTGGAGGAATGGATTTTCAAACACTGGAACTTCAAAACGGAAGCATGGTGTACGAGAATGTTTTGAAAAAATCACAAGAATGGGGAAGTCCCGATAATTTGATGTACGTGGTTGGAGCTACTCGTGCTGAGAGTTTTAAAAACATACGATCGATCATACCAGATAGCTTTTTGCTTGTTCCAGGCGTTGGAGCACAAGGAGGAAGTCTCTCAGAAGTCGCAAAATACGGAATGAATTCTACTTGTGGCTTGCTTATCAATTCTTCTCGTGGGATTCTATACGCCTCAGATGGTGAGGATTTTGCTCAAGGAGCCGGAAAGGAAGCTGAAAAACTACAAGTAGAAATGAGTGATTTACTCCAAAAATACATGTAGGATGACAATCAAGGAAGAGTTTTTGGCTTATGTTTGGAGGTATCAACGATTTGCCTCTTTACCGCTATTGACTACTTCAGGACAAGCTTTATATATACTCAAGGTTGGCAATCCTAATACGCATGCAGGGGCAGATTTTGAGGAAGCTTCTATTGCCTTAGACAATCTTACTTGGGTGGGATCTGTTGAAATACATACGAAATCCTCTCACTGGGATCTTCATAAACATCAGTCGGATGAAGCCTACAACCAAGTGATTCTCCATGTGGTATGGGAAAACGACAAACCAATTGTAAGAAAGGACGGAACACCTATTCCCACCTTAGAAGTGAAATCATGCATTGAAAATGGATTTGTTAAACGATTTGATGAAATCATAAAAAGTCCTCAAACCATCAAGTGTGCCTCTCAGTTTCTTCCTGTCAATGCTATCGTTAAAAGAAGTATGATTGAGCGTGCGTTTTTTCAACGCTTAGATCGCAAAGCGGCCCAGTTTACGTCCTTTCTGGATGCTAAAGAAATGGATTTTGAAGAATTAGCCTACAAAGTGCTGGCACAAAGCATGGGCTTCAAAATCAATTCTGAGGCCATGGCGGTTTTGGCAGAAAGCTTACCATTTTCTATACTTCGAAAGCATAGAGGAGATGTTTTCAGGATAGAAGCTTTACTTTTTGGGATGGCGGGATTCTTGGAAGAGCCCAAAGATGAATATGCCCAAGACTTGCAAAAAGAGTTCTTGTATCTTACTTCCAAGTATAAATTAAGCCCACGAATACTTTCATTATCTCAATGGAAATTTTTACGAACTCGATCATCTAACTTTCCAAGTGTTAGAATTGCCCAATTGGCAGCTGTATTAACCAATGTGTCCAGTATTTTTGATGCATTCGTGTTGGATTTTGACAGTAAAAATTTGAGAAACATATTTCAAAATTCTGCTTCGGAATATTGGACTACACATTATGATTTTGGTAAAAAGTCGGATAAAAACTACTCAAAAATCGGAAAGGATTCCGTGGACATATTACTGATAAATACCGGTGCAATCCTACTCTATATCTATGGTCAAAAGACAGACAATTCCGTTTATCATGATAGAGCCATTGAACTCGTAGAGTCTATCAAATCTGAATCAAATCACATAACACAAGCCTGGAAGGATTTGGGTCTAAAAATAGAGTCTGCCTTGGATTCGCAAGCTTTAATAGAGCAATACAACGAAAATTGCGAGAATAATCAATGTTTAAAATGTCCAGTAGGATTTGATCTACTGAAACGAAACTAGAACTCAATTCTATAATTTAGTACAGGTATTAAGCCTAATTGGTTTTTTGCTACAATCTCATTCTTGTAGCTATCGAAGTAGTTAAAGCCCAAATTTTCTTGATTCGTTAGGTTTTGAATGTCCAAAGACCAAGTTCTAGCTGTTTTGCCTTTTTGTTTTCTTCTATATACCCTAAGATCAGCTCGGAAATAGTTTGGGTTTTTGGACAATAGAGGTGTAGATAAATCATAGAACGTTTCTTGAATAATTCTTGACTCATTTTTATTGATTACATAGTCTCGCAATCCTCCCATATAATTGATTCTAGTATTGAGACCCCAAGTCTTATTCGATTTTTTTATCCATTCTTTACCAGCTGTAAAATTGTATAAAAACTCTCTATCATAGCGTGTAGAATGGAACTCATTATCAGGGCCAACAAACAAAGATTTGAAAAGGGTAAGATTAGATATCAAGTATAAGCCTTTTTTTACGAAATACTTATATCCAATTTCAATCCCGTAGTTTTTACCCGTAATGGCATTTGAATTATATCCATAGAAACTCGAGTTATACAAGGAATTCATGGTATTTAGGCTGTGGTAATAATCTCCTGTGATGATTTGATATTGTTCGAAGATACCGTTGTAAAAGCCTTCCAAGGTAAATTGAGAAGCTTGATTCTTGCTGTAAAGGTTTAACCCCAACGTATAAGCGTACGTAAATAGTAAATTGGGTGAATAAGAATTACTCGTCGCAAGATAATTAAACTGTGAGTTGATTCCTGCAGATCCTTGAAAATGAAGTCTGTTGCTCGCTTTATATTGTAAACTAGCTCTTGGCTCCCAAAAACGTACACTATTATTTAAGGAATAAAGATAATTTACGCCTATTTGAGCATTGAATTTATTCCAGTTGTGAACATTTACTTTAGCAAAAAAACGGGTTATGTTCTCGCTTAGTGCCAATGGTGTTGTTGGAATAATATCGGTAGATTTTCCCGTATTGCTGAGTACTAAATGACTAATTCCCACAGAATAGGAGAGGTTTGGATGGTTTTGATACGTAGTTTTGAGCATTTGACTCCATTTGCTCATGGTATTTTCGTTGTTATTGATTAGGAGAGGATTTAAGATCTCAAATTGGTTTCGGGTATTTTCTACGATAGAGCCCACATTTGTATAGTCCAAACGCCAATGATCGGACATTCGAAAATTGTATTTTAGTCCAATTATGCCCATTTGACTTGTAAAAGTGATTTCTCTTTGATCTTTTTCAGTCAAGATATCTTTTTCTTCTGTAGGTGGTGTAAAGTAATTAGATGAGTTGCCCCCTACGCCGAATATTTTTAGCTCGGCTCTTTTGTGTATGGGTAAACTAAAGTTAAACCCTAAATCCTGAAAGCGGATTTTTTCTCCCCCAAAAGATACGCCCATGGCAGCCAATATACCTGTAAATGAGTATCGATAGTTGATTAGATAAGAGGCTGTTTTTTTCTTGTTCATAGGGCCTTCTAGTGCCAAATCAAGGCCAATGAGTCCTATTTGTATAGTTTTGGCATGTCTTTCTGTAGCTCCTTTTCTAAAACTGACATCCATGATTCCGCCAATAGAGTTACTCAATTCAGGACTAAAAGCCCCTGTATGTAGAGCCATGTTGCCAAGCATTTGTGCGGAAAGGGCGTTGGTGCCACCGCTAGACTGTGTGGCATTGTCCGAAAACGTACCTGCATTAGATAAGTGATTGGGGTTGACAATTTCTACTCCTTCTAGTGTCCATACTACGTTTTGTGGACTGGTTCCTCTTACGCTCATTTCATTGGATTGGTCATTGGTATTGGCTACCCCAGCGAAGGATTGGGCTAGTCTAGCAGGGTCATAAAAAGTGACTGGGAGACGCATGACTTCCTCGAGTTCTATACTTTTCGTACCAGATAAAGATTTAAAAGGGCTCTTAGATTGCCCTGAAATCACAATTTGCTCAAGATCTTTCGTGTGTGAGGTAAGCTCAACTTCCAATAGTAAAGGTCTGTGCGTATCACCTTTTAGCTGCTTGATTATGTGAGTTTCGTATCCTTGCTTGGAGATTTTGATGGTAAAAATATATAAGGGCAGATCTTCCATTCGTACGATACCTATTGAATCAGAAACATAGACTTTATTTGTTTCCAAAACTTCAACCTGGGCATTGGGCACACCTAAGTTTGTTCTTGGATCTTTAAGATTGATATTAAGTTTCGTTTGTGAAAAAACAGCAAAAGTGCTACAAAAGGTGAATACTAGAAGAGTGATTTTTTTTCTCATAAATTGATTTTCGCAGATAGTGGCTTTATGATTCGCATTTTCAAAAAGCTTACAAATATAGCCTCTCGTCTTATTTGGAAACCTAATTTTTTGTTCTAATATTTACGAAAAAAAGCGATTGAACAATTTCTTGATTTATAATTCCTCTGCTGGCTCGGGTAAGACATTTACCCTCACAAAGGAATTTTTAAAGCTCGTATTGGTAAATGAAAATCCCAGATATATCCAAAATATATTAGCGATAACGTTTACTAATGCTGCTACCCAAGAAATGAAGGAGAGAGTCATGGATAGTCTCAAGGACATGGCAGAGTCTGATTCAAATGCTTATATAAATTTGATAGGAAAAGAATTAGGATTATCAAAAGATGTTCTGCGTACGCGAGCAGAAAATAGCTATCAATTCATTTTACATAATTATTCTCAGCTTTCCATTATGACTTTGGACTCTTTTAGCAGCAAAGTTGTAAATGCTTTCAAATTTGACCTTAATCTGCCCTACACGTTTGAGACCCTTCTTGATCTTAATGACGTAATTGGAGAAGCCGTGGAGGATTTACTCATGAAGGTGGGGGAAGAGGGATCTGAAGAGTTAGAGACTATTTTGCGAGAATTTGCCAAAGATAGGCTTGACAATGATAAGTCGAGTATAAACATCCAAAGAGACATAGCCAAGTCTTTTGAGAAGTACATGCGAGAAACGCAAAAATCGAATATACAATTTGATGAATTTAGCTTAGAAGATTGGAACGAAATAACATTCAAATGCAAGGAAACTTTAAAAAAAACGCTCAATTCGTGTAAGGATTTAATAGAAAACTTGCTTTCCATTATTAACTCAAAAGGCCTAGAAGTTGTAGACTTCAAAAGGGGGGCCAATGGAGGTTTACTTTCAAAGCTTGAATCATTTTTGATTTTAATAAATAACAAGGAATGGAAAAAACTATTTGATTCCTTTCCGTATACAAGCACGATTCAGGAGGGTATAGATCAGGGTGATTGGTACAGTAAAACTTCGAGCAAAAAAGAAATCATAGATGCTATCCATCCCATATTAAGTTCAAAACTGACAGAGTTTGAAAAGTTGCTCAATGAGGGGACATTTTTACTCTTTAAGTTTTTAGAAAAGGAATATTATTTCAAACTGAATTCATTTTTAACGGACTCCGTAAATCGAATATTAGCCGAGAGAAATCAAGTGCCTCTTTCTGAATTCAATAAGAAAATTGAAAACGTAATTCGTACAGAGCCTGTACCTTATATCTATGAGCGACTTGCCGAAAAATACAATCATATCCTGATAGATGAGTTTCAAGATACTTCTCCAAGGCAGTTTACAAACTTATTGCCTTTGTTTGAAAACACTTTGATTGACAATAAGGTAAGTATGATCGTTGGGGATGTCAAACAGGCGATTTACGCTTTTAGAGGAGGTGATTATCGACTCTTCAAGTCCTTACTAGCAGGTAATGAAAATGAGCTTTTGGAAACAATAGATGCTGAGGAGTTTCAAGTTAGTCAATCGGAATCGTTGCTTCAGAATAGAAATATAAAGAATCTTGAATACAACTACAGGTCGGCAAAAGAAATTGTAGAGTTCAATAATGCGTTTTTCGGAACTATTGCTGAGGCTACTTCGTACGATTCTGTTAGAGAAATTTATTCCCATGTACATCAGAAGATCAATGAAAATACAAAAAGTGGAGGACATGTTTCTATTGAGTTTTTTTCAGATGAAGAAAGTGATGAAAGGTTGTTGGAGCAGATTTCTCAGCTTATAAGTTTTGGGTATAGGTACTCTGATATTGCTATCTTGACTCGATCCAATGGAGATGCTCAAAGCATGGCACAGCTCTTACAAACGAATGGAATATCGGTTAATTCCTTTGAGGCTTTGAATATAAAGAACCGAATAGAGGTGTGTTTGTTAGTAGAAATCTTAAAGCTTAAGACAAATCCGCAAGACAGCCTTATTCGTTTTCATGTCTTGCAATATTATGCTTTGGTGTTTAACATACAGTGGAACACTATTGAAGAGATATTAGGCGGTCCCATTTCCACTTTTTTTCAATTTTTATCTCTCAATTCTGTGTCCGATCTAAGTATAAGTAAGGCTCTAGAAGACGATTTCTATAAATCCACCGAATATCTCATTCAGTATTTTGGTTTTTGGGAAAAATCAGATGTTTCTCCTTATGTTCTTAAGTTTCTAGACGTAGTTTTAGAATTTATTCAAACAAAATCTCCTGATATCCATGAGTTTTTGTACTATTGGAATTCAAAATCAAACATTTCTATAAATGCGGAGGACACGAATGGAGTTGTAATTTCAACCATCCATAAATCAAAAGGCTTGGAGTATCCTGTCGTTATTTTACCCAGATTCTCCTATGATTTTTTCAAAAAACCGAGCGAAGAATGGGTTGATATTTCGGAGTTAAATGTGAAGGAGTTTAAAACTAGCTCAGGTGTAGAGTTCAAGAATTTAGTTTTGAATATCAACCAAAAGCCAGATAGCCCCTTGTTTAAAGTTCTAGAAAAATACTACGTAAGCAAAATTCTCGAGACGATAAACGAAACATATGTAGCTTTTACTCGACCAACAGAAAGGCTGTATGTGTTCTCCCAAATTGGTTTTAATGCCAAAGGGGATCTAAAAGAGTATAGTTCTAATACAAATTCTTTTTTACTCGACTACTTCCGCAAAAAAAGTATTGTCATTCAGGATGCTATGAGATTTGTAGTATTTGAAGGTGTACCTCAAAAAATAAATCAAACTACTTCTCCACAGATTCTCAGAGAAAAGATAGAACCACAAGCAATTGACTTTGATTCTACCCAATTCCAACTTCGCTTTTCCTCCTATCAAGATATAGTAAGACCTGAAATTGTTTTGGGTAATTCCATCCATCAATACCTTGAAAAAATTAGGACAACTATTGATTTTGAAAAAGCAAGACAAGAAATTCAAGAGGGGGATTTTGGTAATGAGGAAAAAGAGTTTTGTCTATCTATTCTGAACAATTTGGAGTCAAGTACCGATTTATCTGTTTTTTTTGATGAGAATAGTCAGATTCTTATCGAAAAAGAGATCTTGCAAAAAGGCATACCCATTCGGAGGCCAGACAGAATCGTTCTACAAGGAAACAAAGCCTGGGTTATGGATTACAAAACAGGACAAAAGTCGCCAGGTCATAAGTCTCAAATCAAAGAATATAAGGACTTGCTAGCTTCTATGGGTTATAGTATTCAAAAAGCCTATTTAGTCTATCTTCATGACTTTGAAATAGAGGAAGTAGTTTAGGTTTCGTTTATAGAAGTTTTAAAAAAAGCATTTTAATCCTCGTTTTTTTGTTTTGAAAGCATAGATACAGTCTGTATTTTGGGTAAATTTGTGGCTTCATTTTTAAACATCCGTTCTAGTGTCCTTCGAAACCGAATTTCAAAAGCGTCGTACTTTCGCCATTATTTCTCACCCTGATGCAGGTAAAACTACCCTTACAGAAAAACTATTGCTATTTGGGGGAGCTATTCAAACGGCAGGGGCGGTAAAGTCCAATAAGATCAAAAAGACAGCAACTTCCGATTTTATGGAGATCGAAAAGCAAAGGGGGATTTCGGTTGCTACATCCGTAATGACTTTTGATTATGGAAGTCGTAAGATAAACATTTTGGATACCCCCGGTCATAAAGATTTTGCAGAAGACACATATCGTACGCTTACAGCTGTTGATAGTGTTATTCTTGTTATTGACTGCGTAAAAGGAGTAGAAGAGCAAACAGAGCGTTTAATGGAGGTTTGCAGGATGCGAGATACTCCCGTGATCGTGTTCGTAAATAAAATGGATCGTGAGGGTAAGGATCCATTTGATCTTTTGGATGAGTTAGAACAAAAACTCAATATTAAGGTAAGACCTATCACATGGCCTGTCAATATGGGTGCTAGTTTTAAAGGAGTTTATCATATGTTGGAACAAAGGATGAACTTCTTCAAAATCAATAAAACCAAGCTTGAAGACGATGTAAAACAAATACTTTTGCAAGACGCCGAGCTAGAAAAAAATGTAGGGGATAAAGATGCTGCTCAGCTGAGAGAAGATGTAGAAACGATAGAAATGATCTATCAAGATTTCAATATTCAAGATTATCTTGATGCTAAAGTGGCTCCTGTATTTTTTGGTAGTGCGGTCAATAGTTTCGGAATAAAGGAGCTCTTGGATACGTTTTGCGAAATAAGTCCAGAACCCATTTCGAGAGAAACAGATCTTCGGGTAGTATTACCAAGAGAAAATAAGTTTACGGGTTTTGTATTTAAGATCCATGCCAATATTGATCCCCGTCACAGAGATAGAATTGCTTTTTTGAGAATTTGCTCAGGTAAATTTGAACGAGGTAAATTTTATAAGCACGTTCGACTCAATAAGGATATTCGATTTTCTAATCCCTATATGTTTATGGCAGATTCTAAGAATGTTGTCGACGAGGGATTTCCGGGTGATGTAGTGGGCTTGTACGATACCGGTAATTTCAAAATTGGTGATACTCTTACGGAAGGTGAAAAACTACAATACGTGGGAATACCTAGTTTTTCGCCGGAGCTTTTCCGAGAGGTTATCAATACCGATCCAATGAAGACCAAGCAGCTTGAAAAAGGAGTTTCTCAGCTAGCAGAAGAAGGGGTGGCACAGTTGTTTACGATGCAACCAGGGAACCGGAAAGTTATTGGCACTGTAGGTGAGCTACAATTTGAGGTAATCCAGCATAGACTTTTACATGAATATGGAGCTTCGTGTAGGTTTGAATCCAAGCCCTTCAGCAAAGCTTGTTGGCTGACTTCAGATGATTCTGTTAAACTTGCAGAATTCATTCGCTTGAAAAACAATTATATAGCCTATGATAAGGACAATAATCCTGTGTTTTTGGCTGAAACCGATTGGATATTGCGTATGAATATGGAGAATAATCCAGAAATCGTATTTCATACTACTTCAGAATTTAAATTACAAGGTAAAAGCTCCCCTTCTACATAATTTCAGCAGGGCGTTATGCGTTGATTTATAGTAGTTACAAACGTTTTAGTACAACAATCTCCTAGAAAAAAGAATAGAATTGTGAGCCTAGTATTCTTCCGTTGGTACTGTAGAATTGTCCTTTCAATAGGAGTCTTGCTTTTTCCGATTGTTGCGTCCAACAATATGGGATACTTCCGTAAACCCAATCATGTACTTGTTACTCCCAAAACCGATGAAGTTCAAATTCACGGAATTGATGTATCTTGGCATAACGGAGATATAGATTGGGCGATGATAAATAAATTGAGGCCTAAAGCGAAAAAAATTAGATTTGCTTTTATAAAGGCTACAGAGGGTACAGATATGGTGGATAAGAAGCTTAAAGCCAACTGGTCTCAAGCGAAAGAAGTTGGTATCAAGCGAGGAGCGTACCACTTTTATTTATTGGGACGGGACCCCAAGCTTCAGGCTTTGAATTTTATCATGAATGTGGATAAAGAAGATATGGATCTTCCGCCCGTGATTGATTTTGAAAACCTAAACAATCGTCAGTTCTCGGATAAAAGGATCATCGAAAATATTTTGGAATGGCTAGAGATTATAGAAAAGCACTATGGCATGAAGCCTATTATTTACACCAACACTCCCATGCTCAATAGCGTTGTGCGACCTTATTTGCCCGATTATCCTATTTGGTTGTCGGATTTTAGGTCAGATAATCTCTATCATTTATATGAAAAGCCACCGATAATATGGCAATATTCTGAGAAAGGTAAGATTAAGGGTATAAATTCTTACACAGATTTGAATGTTTTTATAGGAACAGAGCATAAATTTGGCAAACTTTTGCAAAGAATATATTAATGTTATCAACCGTAAATTTTCAGGATACTTCTGCTTTTAAAAAACTAAAATCACACCACAAGACTATCTCGAAAAAAACTATTAAAGAGCTTTTTGAGGAAGATTCAAATCGATTTAAAAAATTCAATATTCGATTGGGGGATATACTGTTAGATTACTCCAAAAACAGAATCAACGGTCGTACATTATCCTACCTTGTAGAATTAGCAG
>JBOFGX010000107.1:0-1761 GCA_051649345.1 Leadbetterella sp.
ATTTAGAATCGGAATTTGTTAAAAACAGAAATGATGTTAAAGACAAAGAAAATAAATATCCCAAAAGCGAAAATTATATAGTTTTAGACAGACAAACTGCAGCCTTCATTAAAATTCTTGCTCAAAGAATATCCGGGAATTACGACAAAAAAACAGGTGTTATATCGATAACTGTAAAAATGAGAGATCCTGTCTTAGCAGCTGGTATTACAAACTTTGCTATGAAATACCTTACAAACTATATAGTAGAATACAGAACGGGGAAACTCAAAAATGATTTAGATTTTATTGGAGAACGATTGGCTCTAGCTAAAGGAAAGTACTTTAATAATCAAGAAAGAAAAGCCTCATACAGTGATAGAGTTCCATTAGAAGCTCTGCGATTTCAAACATCCGATTTGCAAAGAGAGCGTATAGACGCCGAGTATAAGACATCCTCTACTTTCTACACTACACTCTTACAAAAATATGAGGAAACCAAACTGAAAGTTCAGCAAGAAACACCTGTTATAAAAGTACTAGAGCCTCCCGTGGTTCCATTAAATAAATCAGAACCAAAAAGAAGCATAATAATCTTCATATATGTTTTATTATCCGCGGTGCTATTTTTTATTTACGCACTATGTCGCAATCAAAACTATAAAAATGTTTTTGATAAAAAATCACTCACCTAAAACAAATTAAATTGATTTTTTAGAATGATTAAACCAATTGATATTCAAATTTGTATTGTAGGCTTGGGGTACGTTGGCTTACCTTTAGCCGTAGAATTTGGAAAAAAATATCCTACGTATGGTGTTGATATTAACAAATCAAGAATCCAAGATCTAAAAATAGGATTTGATTTTACAAAAGAAACGACCAAAGATGAAATTTTATCTTCTACAAATTTACATTTTTCAACGGATATTAGTTCTTTCTCAGCAAATGGTACTCGAGTTTTTATAGTTACTGTACCCACCCCAATTGATAAATACAAAAAACCAGATTTAAGCCCATTAATTTCTGCATCCAAATCCGTGGGTAAAGTGCTGAGAAAAGGGGATACAGTTATCTATGAATCTACGGTATATCCTGGTTGTACTGAAGAAGACTGTGTACCTATATTGGAAAATGAAAGTGGTTTAAAATACAATGTTGATTTTTTCTGTGGATACTCGCCCGAGCGTATTAACCCAGGAGATAAGGAAAGAACCTTAACAAATATTGTAAAAATTACGTCTGGAAGCACGCCAGAAATAGCCGATTTCGTAGATAGTTTATATAATAGCATCCTACTTAACGGCACACACAAGGCTCCATCATTGAAGGTAGCCGAAGCCGCTAAATTAATAGAAAACTGTCAAAGAGATGTCAATATATCATTTGTAAACGAACTCGCTCTCATATTTGACCGTATGGCAATTGATACGAACGAAGTTCTGGAAGCTGCAGGTTCCAAATGGAACTTCTTGCCATTTAAACCGGGTTTGGTTGGTGGCCATTGCATAGGTGTAGATCCTTATTATATGATCCATAAAGCGGAATCCTTGGGTTACTTTCCTGCTGTAATTGGTGCTGGAAGGCGAATCAATGACAACATGGGGCTATTTGTTGCCAATAAGGTTGTAAAACTTATGATTCAAAAGGGTATTCAAATCAAAGGATCAAAAGCATTAATTCTGGGATTCACATTCAAAGAAAACTGTCCCGATATAAGAAACACTCGTGTAATTGACATATATGAAGAACTAAAGGAATTTGGTTTATTAGTAGATCTGT
>JBOFGX010000108.1:0-15048 GCA_051649345.1 Leadbetterella sp.
ATGAAAATGCCTCCCAAAAGTACTTGCCAGCTATTGATTTGTAGACGATTGAGTGTCCAAGATTGACGATTGAAAAAGATCGTGCCCACGCTGTAGCTTAGCATACTCAGGAAAATCAAAACAAGACCAATGGGTTGACAGGCTTTTATCTCTAACAAAGGCCAAGAAGCCAAACCCACACCTAAAAAACCAAAAATCAAGGCCAAATACTGTTTTAAGCTTGCTTTATGCTTGAAAAAAACTGCGTTAAGAATCACAATCATGATGGGACATAAGGATGTTGCCATACTGCCGATTCCTCCAGCAAGAAATTGTACAGAAAGTACAAAAAGAACCAAATATGTTGTGGTATTAAGAAAGCCGAAAATGCTAAGTCGTATAAACTCTTTTTTCGATGGAATTACGAGCTGTTTGCTTATGGCCAAATAAAGAAATAAAAGGGATCCAGCTACAAGAAATCGTATTTGGAAAAGCACCAAAGGGTCTGCATATTGGATACCTAGCTTAGCAAACGAAGAAGCGGAAGCCCAAAAGAATGCGAATAGAATTCCGAATGCGATGTATTTCAATTGGCCGCTCACGTGTTATGCTACGTTATGTACTAATTTTTTTGCGTTTTGACATGTGACTTCAGCCATATACTCTTTACTTTTACCAAAGGCATTCCCTAGTTTTTCGGCTATTATAGGGATGTAGCTGGGTTCGTTTCGCTTGCCTCGGTGCGGTACAGGAGCCAAATAGGGAGCATCGGTTTCTAGTACTAAACGGTCTAAAGGCATCTGAGAAATGTATTCGTATATACCTCCATTTTTAAATGTAACTACCCCACCAATACCCAAATGAAAGCCTAGATCAATCACGCGGAGGGCTTCTTCTTTGTTTCCCGAAAAACAGTGAAATATACCACCAACGTCTTGGAAATTGTGTTCTTTTATCAGTTCACAGCATCGAATGATGGCATTGTGTGTATTGTCTTTGGAGTTTCGGGAATGGATACAAACGGGTATTTGTAGGCTTTTGGCCAGCTCCAATTGGGCTAAAAAAGCTTGCTCCTGTTGGGCTATAAACTGCAAGTCCCAATAAAAATCAAGGCCTATTTCTCCTACGAGTATGAACTTTCTTTTTTCGGTTTCTTTAGCCATAAAATCCAATTCCTCTTGATAATTAGCATCCACATAACATGGATGTAGGCCAATCATGGGTTTGTATTTTTCGGGATCTATTGCCTCAATTGCGAGCATTCTTGGATAGGTCTCGCTATTGCAATTGGGCATCCAGATCTCAAATATTCCATTTTGAGAAGCAGTTTCTAGAATCAGATGAATGTCATTTTCAAAACTTTCATCGTAAATATGTGCGTGGGTATCAATCACAAATGCTATTCTTTACAGAGTTTTATGCAAATATACAGATTTAGAGTTTGATGAATGTCATTGATCATATAAGAGGACCATTTAGTCATTATAGAAGTTGGTGTGTGAATGAAGGGTATTTTCTTTGTTCATACAATCAGGCAAACGAAGAATGAAGCAAACACTTATAATTGTTTTTATACTAGCTACAACACTATTTTTTGGATGTAAAACCGATACCACTTCAGTTCTACCAGAAAATATGAGTCATTCGAATACTTCTGGCTCATTTGAGCTTTTGCAGAAAAAAGTTCTTACTAAATCTTGTGCTTCTAGTGGTTGTCACTCATCCGAAAACGATGCCAGCTTTAAGCAACACAAATTGATCTTAACAGGTCCAAATCTATATACTCGATTGATAAATGGGGATGTAGAGAACAGGAATGCAAAGCAAGCTAGTCTAAAACAAATCGTACCCAAAGATCCCGAAAAGAGTTTCTTTTATCAAAAAATGGATTTTGAAGGTAGTTCTCACAAGTATGGAAACGCCATGCCGCTAGGTGCTGATGTACTAACAACGAAACAGTTGAAATTTATAAAAGATTGGATTATTGCAGGTGCTCCCAAAGAAGGGCATGTAGCAGATGAAGAACTATTGTTGCATTAAAATTAAGTCGATAGTATGATACAAAACAAAAAGTACATCTTGGTTATTGCAATGGCTTTAGGGGCATTAGCAGCATGTGAAAAACCATTTGATGGTTATGAATTATCCGAAGTTTCGAGTGATTTTCAACCATTAGCTAAACCTAAGCCAGGTGAGGGTTATCAAGTGGTTATAGAGCCTTTCCCTATTCAAGCTAATTTTGAGCGTGAATTTTATGTGCGGAAAATGCTTGGAAATACAGAGGAGGTATTTCTAAGTGGTTTTGAAATGAAAGCCCGCTCAGGAACCCATCATTTGATAGCCTACAGTTTTGGTGAAGGAGATAATCTACCCGAACCCAACATTATGTATGATCAAAACATGCCAAACAATACCCTGGCATTTCGGTCTAATGTCTCAACAGGAGGTCCTACTTTTCAGTCACCATCTGCTAATTACAAGTTTAGTTTACCGAGTGGATATGCATTGCGAACGCCCGCTAATATGAGTTATAACTTCAATTCACATTATTTTAATAAAACAGATAAAACAAGATTTGGAGAGGTGCAAATGAACTTTTATACCATTCCTAAGAATAGCGTTAAACAAATTTTGGATGTTGAATATCTCGATAATGGGGACTTTAATTTGCCTCCCAATAAAAAGACGACTTTAACAACCGATTTTATAATGGATAAGGATACGTATATAAACACGATGATTTCACACTACCATAAACTTGGAGAAAAGTTTGACGTACGAATCAAGGGTGGGCCTCGAGACGGTGAGTTGGTGTACACATCTTCACTTTATGATGATCCAGAAGTAGTTACGTTTCAGCCAGAATTAAAACTCAAAAAAGGCGAAGGTCTAACTTCAATCGTTACCTACAACAATGTTTTAAATCGTAATATACAATTCGGCGTTACGAGTGAGGACGAAATGAACATCATAATTGTTTTCAAGCATAATTAATATATATCATAATGAAAGGTAAGTTTTTTGTACTAATAGCTGTATTATATAGTTTTGGTGGCTGGGCACAATCCAAAAATCAAATTCGATTAGAATTGTACAAGCCAATAAACCCGTTTAGCTATAAGAATTTTACTCAAAATGGATTTTATTTTCCCAAAAATATAGGCTTTTCCGCAGGAATTGAGCACGATTATAAAGTAAAAAAACGGAGAAGGATCTATCAAACCTTGATGGTTGGGTATTATAATGAAGTTTACTTCGAGCGAGTATTCACGCTTGAGTCTAATCTTGGGATAAGTTGTAGGCTGTTTAAAGGCTTAAATGCAGGTTTAGAGGCAAACTTGGGCTATAATAGGGCTCAGAGTAGCAATTTGGCAAGCTACTATGAGAATAATAAATGGGTGTCTAAGGTAGATAAGTCTGTAAAAACCAATCGACTAACTGCGGGCCTTTCTGCAAATGTTGGTTACGATTTTTCTAGACATTTTGGTGGTAAATTCCCCGTGTCTTTACATGCCCTTGTAGAAGGCAATATACTAACACCTTATTTACCTGATTTAAATACTCCTTTAGGTATTATGAGGTATAATAAGCTTATGCTAAAGTATAGATTTTAGTATCATAAGATAATTATTCTGTATTCTGAATATATACGTCGAGATATCCATAAATGAAACTAATTTTAAGGTGGATGATAGTTGAAATGTTTCGATCAAAAGATTAGAAACCTGTGATTATCAGCTTTCGTGCGTTGGATTCGGTTTTGGGGATATGATCTACAAAGATCAATTCCACCTCAATTTCTATCTTTACAATAGTATTATGTATGTAAGACTCTAGACGAATCTCTGAAAACCCAAATGTAAGTATTGTAATGTTGTCCAAAAAACTTAAAAATGAGTAAATAATGAGAAAAAACATTCTGTACCTAGTAATATCTATTTTCCTCTTTGGATCGTGTCAAAACGAAAATATAACCATAGGGGAGGGTGTTTCTGAGACATTTTACGTACAAAACAAAGGAGCATCTATGCGGGTATTGGTCGAAGGTAACACGGCAAGCAAAGTTATCTTATTGGTTGTTCATGGTGGTCCTGGAGCAAGTTCGTACGTGTATAATAATGAATACTTTTCAAAATTGATTGAACCTAAGTATGCAGTTGCATATTGGGATCAGCGAATTGCAGGAGCAAGTCAGGGAGGTAGTAATTTAGAAAACCATAAAATTGAAGTTATCATTGAAGATTTAAAGGAAGTTATTTTGACGCTAAAAAGTAGATATGGAAATGACTTTAGTATTTTTCTTTGTGGACACAGTTTTGGGGGTATGCCTACGGCCGGGTTTCTCGTGGAGCCTCAAAACCAAGATATGGTCAAAGGGTGGATATTTGCAAATGCTAGCCACAACTACAAGCTAAATGATAAATACACACACGATAAATTGGTTTTCTTTGCAAATGACCAAATAAACAAGGGTAAAAAAGTAGAAGAATGGAAAGCAATAAAAAAATTCTGCGATGAAAAAGTACCTCCATTTTCTTTTGATCAATCTTTTCAATTAAACATCAAAGCCAACCAAACTCTAAATTATTTTGATGAGTTTTCAAATCAAAGTGCGATAAATTTCGCTATCAATTCACCTTTAAGAGATCATGTTGCTCTCACCTCTGCATTTATCAATTTGTATGTTTCCCAAAAATCTCCCTTAAACAAGCAACTATGGGAGACAGAGTACAGTTCAAAATTATCAAATGTAAAAATACCATTGATGACGATTTCAGGCTATTTCGATAGTACTTGCCCAACTGAGCTATCCAATGATGTATACTTAAATGTATCGAGTGTTAACAAAGAAAGATGGGAGTCTCCGAAGTCAGGACACAACATTATGGATAAAGGCAATGATCCAGAGTTTTTTTGCGAAAAAGTAAATGGTTTTATAGCAAAATACAAATAAGTATTCTACAATTAAAAGTAAAAAATAAGACGCTAATTTGACTAGTGTCCAAAATGAAAATACAATAATGAAAATAAAGCTTTTCGTAATTTTAATGGTATTCGTACAAAAAATGAATGCCCAAAACGACACATTAATTAATCCGAACCGAAGTTTTTCAACCAACTTGAAAATTTCCTACAATAGTTCGCTTATTTATCCAGGATTAAGAATTGGTACAGAAACATTAATTAAAAGAATCGAACTAAGTAAAATAAAAAAATCGGGAGAGAAACAAATTTTCAGAGACAGATTGTTTACAACCAATCTGAGTATGTACCACCACAAAACTTTTCATACGAACATCTATGCTACAGTGGGATATACTTTTCGAAGAACGAATAATAAGGGCGTTTTTATAGAGTTTTGTCCTGAAATAGGATACAGTAGGACTTTTTTGAGTGGTACTACTTATGTTGTAAATGACAATGGGAATGTTTCGGTCAGAAAACTTGCAGGATACAATTATCTATTGGCATCTGTAGGCACAGGAGTAGGCTACGACTTTTCAAAAACCAAGTCAAAGCCCCTGTCTATTTTCTGTAAAGTAAACTTTATTGCCATGTACCCCAACAATGATTTTTTATACATGAGACCAGCTATTGAGCTTGGCTTCGTCTATAAACCCCATGCCTTTCTTTTACATAAAGCAAAAATGAGTAAAAAAAGTAAAAACAGAAGACATGAGAATTAATTTAAGTAGCGTAATCATTTTGTTATGTACTCTTATAGCATGCCAAACAGAGAAAATATCTCTTGATACAAATGCAGATGATTTTTTTTATTTGCAAGAAAATGGGAATTCTATGCCGATACAGGTGCATGGCAATATAGCGAGTAATAAAATAGTGCTTATCATACATGGCGGACCCGGTGATAATTCTATTGGTTATCGAGATACGTACGTAACTACAAATGTAGAAAAGGAGTTTGCAATTGCTTATTGGGATCAACGCTTAGCGGGTAGTTCTCAAGGGAACTCAACGAGTACGGATATAAAGCTCTATAAAAAGGACCTCAAAAAAGTTGTTCAATTACTGCTTTCACGCTATGGATCAGACAAAAGAGTCTATGTTATGGGACACAGTTGGGGCGGATTAATTACACCCTATTTCCTTGAAGAAAACAATAATCAAGATTTAGTAAAGGGTTGGATACAAGTGGATGGTGCTCATAATTACTTTATGAACGATAGCCTAACCAAAGAAATGTTATTGGAATATAGTAAAAAGGAGATTGCTTTGGGGAAAAATCAAGCAAAGTGGCAAGAAATCATGGATTATTGCAATGCTCATGCATTCAATGAAAGCATTGCAGTAGCAGATCAACTAAATATTTATGCTGGGACTGGAGCTAGCTTGCTTGATTATATTCAAAAATCTACGCCTACGACTTTGATTCAAGATGCTACAGCCAATAATGTATCAGCATCTTCCTATCTCATCAACAGTAAGATAACCACTAGAAAAAAACTTAGCAATCAGGCTTATAGCCTTACTGTGAGTCAAGGTCTATATAAAATCAAAATACCGACACTTTTATTGTGGGGTAAATACGATTTTGTGTGTCCAGTGGGCTTGGCAAATGATATCAAAAATAACATTGGAAGTTCTGATGTGACAGAGAAGATCTTTGCAAAATCGGCTCATTCGCCCATGTTTAATGAACCTAAAGAATTTTGGGACGCTGTGATTACGTGGGTGGACATACATTAGAGTATTCTTCTAATGTTTAGGACTGTTTGGAGCTAAAGCTGGTGAATTCTTTCAATTTATCATTTACTTTCTGGCGATATGTAGTGCCAATAGGAAGTTCTATCTCACCAATTTGTACATGACTGGTGTTGATCTTCGAGATCGCTTTCAATGCCACAACATAGGATCTGTGGACACGTACAAACTGTGAAGATGGCAGTATGTCGTCAAAGTCCTGCGTGGTCATAGCTGTCAGGTAATACTTATTTTTTACAAAAACTTTAATGTAATTACCCCAGCTTTGAACATATAAAATATCCTCTAAAGCAAGCTTAAGACGTTCGCCATCAACAAGAATAAATATGTCTAAAGGTGTATTTTCTTGCCTAGAAGTACTATCTATGTCCACGTCTTTAATGACCCTGTTGATGGCCTTCATAAATCTTGGAAAAGGAATAGGCTTCAGTAAATAGTCTACAACCCCGTGTTCAAAGCTCTCCAATGCAAACTCAGAATAGGCAGTGGTCAAAATTGTTTTAGGCGTTTCTTTAAATGAGCTAAGCATTTCCATGCCACTCATATCGGGCATATTAATATCCAAGAATAAAAGATCAAGGCGTTCTTTCTGAATGAAATTAATCGCTTCGATAGCATTATAGCATTGCCCAATAAGCTCCAATCGATCGATTCTGCGTATGTAGTTTTCAAGAACCAGATGTGCTCCAGGCTCGTCGTCGACAACTAAACAGCGTATTTTCTTTTCCATTCTACAGCGTTAATTGCAATTTTACTTCAAAGGTGTTTTCCTTGTCTATTATATTCAGAGTATGTTTATTGGGATAGAGCCGCTTTAGGCGTTCTTGTACATTTACAAGACCAATACCGGTAGATTTTATACTTTTTTTAGTAGAAGGTTTAGAATTGAGTATGGCTAAATGAAGTGTAGAACCTTGATCTACATGAATACTAAGGTTGATTTGGCATTTTTCACTTGTTGCAGTGCTGTGCTTAAAGGCATTTTCTATAAAAGGCAAAAGTAGCATCGGAGGAATCTCAAATTTTTGATTGGTAATGTGGATAGTTTTCGTAAACGTGCACCGATTGGAAACACGCTCCATTTCAATACCACAGTAATTCTCAATAAAATCCAGTTCTTCGTCTAGCGGAACGCTAGGCTTCTTGCTACTTTCTAGGTTGTATCGCATCAATTGAGACATTTGCAATATAAGCCCTGGCGTTCGATTGGGCTCCTCCAGCGACACGCCATAGAGATTATTGAATGTGTTGAACAAAAAATGTGGATTTAGTTGTTCTTTAAGTTGTTCAATTTCAAGTTCTTGAATCAATATCTTGTTTTCTTGTTTTTCTTTTTCGTTTTTATAATACTGTTGAATAAAATACAAAGGTGACATCATCAATAGTGACATAAAATGGCTTGAAAAATCTTCATAGATATTGACACATTCCATATCCAATTGCCTTAGTTTTTCTGAGTATTTTGGGCAGATGTAAACTATGCTAAGATAATAGGAGATAAGAGTAAATATCACAATTAAAACAATTGCACCTATAACATATGTACCATAATTCTTTTTTAAAAATAAGAGAGGGAACAAAAACGTTTTGTGAAGCTGTGCGTGTGTATACAATAAAGAAAATATGATTATTGAGGATAAAAAATCATCTCCACCTATAAACAACTGACCACTGAAATTGACGACAATCAAAAGAATCAAGAACAGTATTTCCTGCACCCAGTGTTTCTCGATCCAATTCATGGAGTTGGCATGTTTCATAATGCACAAATATAGCTAGGAAAGCTTTCTACAACTATGCAAAAAGGATCAATGCGATTCGTCAAGGATTTAGGAGAGGCATTAGCGTTAATACTAGTTCTCTGTTTTTTTCTGTATGTAATCAAATCAAAGTTTTGAACGGCCTTTCGTGAATTTGTTTTGCAAGTTATTGATTTTTATAAAATTGTAACCAATGTCTATCGTATTAAGTCCGATTCTAAAATATCGTCCATCCGTATAAATAGGTATTTCTCTATGATTCTTATCAAAACAATACATTTTAAAATCAGTCTTGATGTCTTTTGAGACTTTTAGACCCTTCAGTATTTCTGTTGTTAAATAATAAGTTTCCGATGAAGTTAAGCTACAAGAGTATCCCCCTTTCTCAAACCAATTACCTAAATTAAGTAAGTCTGGATTTTCTATTTTTACAGGGTTTAACTTTAGACTTTGATATAGATATAGAATAGGGGAATAGGCCCAAATGAATTCAGTGGAGGATTGATTTCCGTGATCACTTATTGACTTTACAATTTTACGGTCTTTTATGAAGGTTACTGTTATTGTTGGAGGGCCAATTGAACCTTCATGATAATTATTGTTGAGTCTTAGAACATTGGCTTTTTTAAAAGTGGTTTCAATATTTTTATATTCGCTTTTTGTAATCCTTGAAGAAAAATACCCATCTCTAGTAGTATTGTATTCACCCAAAAATAAAATTTCACCTTTGCTATCTAAGCTAATATTTGTGATTGGGCAAGATCCACAGCAGCTAGAAGATGAGACTATAATTTTATCGTAGTTCTCATTTGGATTTATCTTATAATTGATTTTTGCGTATTTTTCAATCAAGCTATCACTTGATTCGAGAGTAAGGGTATCTTTGGTAATGGAAACTATTTTTTCAGTATCCCATTTGTAATCATATGGATTTAATATCATTAGACTCTCATTTTCAATTTTGTATCTTGTTTTATTACCCATGTAAATTGTCTTATCTTCATCTCCTTGCTTACCTTTAATTCGTTTGAAATACCCTCTTTTATTTTCACAGTTATTATCAGTTGAAAAATTATAACCGTGAGGGTACCTGCCAAGTAGCTTAATTATTTCAAACTTCCTTTTGTCTTTTCTCAAATCTATAGTTTTAACAAACTTCCATTCTCCAATTATATCTTTTTTGTATTGGTTGTTGGTCGCCGTTTCACATGAAAACAATATCAACAAGATCAAAGAAATTGATAGTATACTATTTACTTTCATGAATTCTATTAAATTTAAAGAATATAGTGCCTCTTTACTGTTCCTGAAAAAATGGAGACTTTTAGAAATAAAGTTTCTTCAAATGTATTCTAATTCTCAATGAAATGAGAAAATCCAGTGTTAAAGAATGTTAATTCATTTTTTGTGTAGTGATTTGTAAAAAGTGAATCTTAGGCGAAATCTGGGTTTATGTACTTGACATTCTGTCGTCACAATATTTTTTTTCGATTGTTGTCTCAATCTCTTGTTTCTATCCTTTCATTATCGTTTTGAAGGGTGTCATTTTCGAGGAGATTAAACCTGCTTTTGTCGGTTTTCTCTATTTCTACAAGGATATATTTCTTTTCATCTAGACATTCCATATTTATTAAATTTAAATATTCCTCTAAACAATTTTTATCAAGCATTATTTTTCCGCCACCTGCCCAATGACGGTCCTGTCCATTTTTTTTTTACTCCTGAAATCCAATATTCTTCACCAGTTTCTATATTAAAATGATTTCCATAGATTCCTGAATTTTTTAGCTTTTTTAAGGCCTTGTTGTTAAAGTATACTGTTTGTCCAGATTTTGAAAATTCAACTATACTAATCCAGGCATCTCCGTTATGTTCAAGAGTTTTATTTTCAATATACATTATTTTGGACTGCATAATTTTGAAATTTAAGTAATGTAAGAACTTTAGACTCTTTACTCAGGCTTAATTTTTACGATCTTATTATCACGCATAACAACCAAAACACTGTTCTTGGATTTTTTAAATTCGATTAGGTTTTCATAGGCTTTTTTAAGCCCTTTCAGAATTTTGTTTTTTTCTTCTTCCTGTATTTCAAGTATATTCATATGTTTTTTTTAATAGATTAAATTTTTCTGGATTTATGATGTTTATTGAACCGTCAACTTGTTTGGTTGCTAAAAGTTCATAATCGCCTTGTGAGTTGTCAAAAATCAATACTCCGTCGGCTAAATTAAGATAAATATCAAACAAATTTCGAATTCCTGCATGATATCTCCTTTCAATTACTTCAGGGTCAATATGATGCCCACCTTCAGAAACCCGTATTTTTACCCGTTCTTTTGCTAATTCAATATTATCCAGCCAAAAAAACAACAAGGTCACTCGATAGCCATTTTCCTTTGCTTCTAAGATTTTGTTTTTGTAGGACTTTGTTGCTAATGTCGTTTCAAAAGCAAAACTTTCATTTAAGGAAAGCAATTCATTGATTCGTTTTAACATGATTCGCCCAGACTCTAAGGCTACTTTTTCTGGCTGAAATGGAGAAAGTCCTTTGGCAATTTCATCCGCATTGACAAATTCTTTGCAATCCAAAATCTCAGGTAAAATGGTAAAAGAAGCCGTGGTTTTACCCGCACCGTTACAGCCAGCAATTACGTAAAGTCTTTTGTCCTTCATTATTGCAAATTTACGAATTAATTGTTTTGCATAGAGATTGCGTTACGGAATGTCTTAAGTCACATCCAACTGACTATTTTTAGATTTAATATTTTGAAAATCAAAATTATTTTCCTGAGTTTTATTTTTTTGCTTACCTATTCACTTAAAAGAACCTTTTGCCGTAAATTTGGGTTTTATTTATAATTATTCTAAACATTTTTTTGAGCGAGCGAACCATTTCTGATCTACAAATAGGTGAAAAAGGTATCATAGACCATTTTTCAGATGCTAAGCTTGCACTCAAACTGTTGGAAATGGGCTGTCTGCCCGGTACCGAAGTCTTGCTAGATTCCAAAGCACCGCTTGGATGCCCGTATTGTATTTCCATAGGTAAGGATTATCAGTTATCGCTTCGGAAATCAGAAGCCAGTACCATTTTTCTACGTAAAAGTTCATGAAGGTTGTACTGATAGGAAATCCCAACTGTGGTAAATCCTCCCTTTTTAATCATCTAACGGGTTTACGCCAGAAAATCGGAAATTTCCCGGGCGTGACGGTCGATAAGAAAATGGGTTTTTGTAAGGTCTTTGATGGTTCCACCGTTGAAATCGTCGATTTGCCCGGTACCTACAGTTTATATCCCAACTCACTGGATGAGCAGGTTGTATTGGAAACCCTCATCAATCCCAAAAATCCCGATTACCCAGATTTGGCAGTTGTGGTTGTCGATAGCTCCAACCTCAAGCGTAATTTGTTGTTGTTTGAGCAAATCAAAAGTTTGCAGATTCCTTGTGTGTTGGCATTGAATCTCTTGGATGTGGCTCAAGAACAAGGGGTAGAAATAGATAGTATCAAGCTCGAAAAAGAAGTCGGTGTTCCCGTAGTTGAGCTCAATGCACGGGAAGGCATTGGTATTGAAGGTCTCAAGCTGCAGATATTTAAAAGTTTGGACAATAAGCCCCAGTATGCCAGTTTTGTAAGTTCAGATTATCAGCTCAATCATACGCTGGATGAAGTACGTAAACGATTCGGGCTTAAAACCAACTATGCTGCCTTGCATTTTTTAGCTCAGAAAGATAAAATCAGTTTTCTTAAAAAGACCGAAAAAACATTTTTGGATAAGTTATCAGAAATGATTGAGTTTGATTCGCAAGCCTATCAGTCTTCTGAAATAATCGAAAAGTACAACCAGATCGACCTTCGTCTAGCAAAAATACAAATGTATGCTCCCAAAGAGGAGTTGTCGTTTAGTCAACGACTGGACAAAATTTTACTGCACAAGGTTTGGGGATATCTCATATTTTTAGGGATTCTTTTTACTATTTTTCAAAGTGTATTTTTGTTTTCTCAATGGCCCATGGATATCATCGATTCGGGTATTGCTTGGCTTACTACACAGGTAGAAAATGTACTTCCAGCCTCCAAAATCCGTGATTTACTTACTCAGGGGTTGATTGCTGGAATTGGAGGGGTGGTCATATTTATTCCACAAATAGCGTTTTTGTTTGCATTTATTTCTATTTTGGAGGAGTCGGGCTATATGGCTCGGGTGGTGGTGCTTATGGATAGGCTTATCCGTAGGTTTGGACTTAATGGCAAGAGTGTAGTTCCTTTGATTTCCGGAATGGCCTGTGCAGTGCCTGCCATCATGTCGGCTCGTACCATTGGCAATTGGAAAGATAGACTAATCACCATTTTTGTGACTCCATTGATGAGTTGTTCTGCTCGCTTGCCTATATATACAATTTTGATAGAGCTTGTGATGCCCGATACATACGTGGCAGGTATTGTGAGTTGGCAAGGCTTGTCTTTGATGTTTTTATACCTGTTAGGGTTTTTTGCAGCGATTTTCTCTGCTTGGATAATGAAGATTTTCCTAAAGACAGGGGAGAAGTCCTACTTTGTGATGGAACTTCCTACCTACAAAGCTCCGCGTTGGAAGCAAGTGGCATTCACACTTTTAGAAAACACGAAGAGTTTCGTTCTGGATGCGGGTAAAGTAATCGTTGCCATTTCTATTGTCTTGTGGGTGCTTTCGAGTTATGGGCCAGGGGCAGATTTTAAAAATATAGAATCAGAGGTAGAAAAGACATATGCTACGTTAAATCAAGAAGAAAAAGAAGTAAAAGTGGCATCTTTAAAGCTTCAAAATTCCTATGCGGGGCATTTTGGGAAGTTTATTGAGCCTGTTTTGAAGCCATTAGGATATGACTGGAAAATTGGTATTGCCCTTATTTCCTCTTTCGCCGCACGTGAGGTATTTGTAGGGACCATGTCAACAATCTATAGTATTGGTGGTAATGATGCGAATAGTGAGACTTTAAAGTCAAAACTTAAAAATGAAAAAAATCCAGAAACAGGACAGCCTGTTTTTACATTTGCTATTGCTTGGTCTTTACTTATATTTTATGTTTTTGCCATGATGTGTATGAGTACATTAGCTGTAGTAAAGCGGGAAACCAAATCATGGAAATGGCCCATTATCCAGCTGGTCTATATGTCTGCACTGGCCTATGTTTCGGCATATGGGGTGTATCAGTTTTTGAGATAAGCCTCCCTAAAAAAGAAAACACACAAGTTACAACCGAACCTGTGTGTCACAATTACACTTCATCAACAAACTAAAAATCATTTAGTAGTCTTGACTACGCGATAAGAGAGCCAATTCTCTTAATCAAAAGCTGTAGGGGGGGGAGTCGAACCGCCCACGATGCAGTTAGCCATAGTACAAAATTTTGGTGGTCAACCCCAGTCGGAACTGAAAAAACCGTTCGGCTTTACACTACGTTTATCCTGGATTCATCACCCCCGAGACAGGAGGGCACGGCTGCCAGTTTCGTCACCCTACATTATTATTGAACTTTATGTAAATCCTGAATTCCTTCGTTATTGATCTACAGTACAAAGGTAGGGGTAATTATTTAAATCAGAAAATTATTTAGTATAAATACATAAATATGATATAGTATTTAGTTATATATTTTATTTATTAATTATTATTTAGTATTTTTAGTTTTCAAACACAAAAAACTGAATTTATTTTAGTCGCTTGGTATGCAAAGAGAGAATCTCGATGATGTTGATTTCAAAATTTTAAAAATACTATCCGCCGATAGCAAAGTATCCTATCAGGATATTGGTTCTCAAGTGTTTTTGTCGCCCGGAGCCGTGCATGCACGCGTAAAAAAGCTTGAAACGTCGGGAGTTATTTCGGGTACCACCATTAAAATCGATCATAAAAAATTGGGTTGGGACATTGTCGCCTTTTTGGGTATTTATCTTGATAAGTCCGAAATGTACGATCAAGTCGTACAACAGCTCACGTCTGTGCCAGAAATCCTAAGCATTAGCTATACTACGGGCAATTATAGTATTTTTGTGAAAATATGTTGCAGAGATACCTCCCATCTTCGTAATGTATTATCGGAAAAAATCCAAAAAGTAAACGGTATTCAACGTACCGAAACGTTTATAGTTTTGGAAGAAAGTTTGGATAAAAATTCACCTCTAATTTAGAATTTAAATATGAATTTCAAAGGTTTAATCGTAGGCGTATTCGTTGTTTTAACCCATTATTCGTACGCTCAAGAAGTAACAAGTAAGCTGGATCAAAAATTACAAATAGCAAAGAAAGCAACGTTTGTAGAAACGTTTGTGGAGGTAGCCAAGTCATTTGTTAACACTCCGTACGTTGGTGGTACGCTGGAAGGCCCCAAAGAGAGTTTGGTTTGTAATTTGGATGGATTAGACTGCTACACGTTTGTAGAAAACTGTCTGGCTATTACGCAAACATTGTATGCAAAGAAGGTCGATGTAGCCACTTACAGAAAACACGTGATGACCCTACGGTATCGAAATGCTACCATTGCCGGCTATGTGTCGCGTCATCATTATTTTGCAGAATGGGCTCGCAATGCTGAGAAACTAG
>JBOFGX010000109.1:0-10940 GCA_051649345.1 Leadbetterella sp.
TATATGATTATTGTTCAAGTAGCATTGGTAGTTTATGCTGGAATCCGTATTATGCTAAAAGGCTATGCACCTGCTCGATACTACATGATTTCTTGGGCTGTTTTGTTTGTAGCACTTATACTTTTTTCTTTGAAAATGATGGGAGTGCTATCTCTTACAACCTTGAATTATACTTTATTACCCATTGGAGCAGCTATAGAAGTATTGATGCTATCTCTGGGTCTTGGCAATAGAATCAATACGACTCAAAAAGAAAAGACCCTTGCACAAGAAGAGCTTGTAAAACAATTGCTCGAGAACGAAGAGGTAAAAAACAGAATTGCCCGTGACCTTCATGATGATCTAGGATCTACGCTGAGTAGCATTAGAATATTGAGTGAATTTGCTAAAAACAAGGCGATTATAGACCCAGAGCAAACCCAAAATCTATTGCAAAAGATAGCCGTGAGCAGTCAAAAACTACAAGACAATCTTCAAGACATCGTTTGGACAAACCAAACGAAAGACAATCTTGTATCGGATCTGAGCATTCATATGATACGCTTTGGTGGAGAAGTTTTAGAAGCTAAAAATATAACTGTTGATTTTGATATCAAAGAAGATATTTACAATATAAAGTTAGGTTCAAGTATGCAATACGATGTTTTTATGGTTTTTAAAGAAGCAATAAACAATATCGCGAAATACGCAGAGGCAAAAAATGCGATCATCCGAATGTACAAACAAGAGTCTAACCTTGTCTTAGAAATAAAGGATGATGGACAAGGCTTTGATGTCAAGCAAGAACGAGTGGGTAATGGACTTAAAAATATGACAAAAAGAGCCCAAGATTTAAAAGGTGAATTTACTATAGTTTCTAGTAAAGAGCTGGGTACCCATATAAAACTGATATTTCCTGTCACCCAATGATGGGACTTACGTAATGGGTATAATTCCTCATATTTGTATATGAATACCAAACTTGTCATTTACGACGATAATCATGATCTTCGCGAAAGCCTTACGGTTCTTCTGAAGGGCACTGAGGGTATAGAAGTGGTAGGGGCATTCCAAAATTGCAAGGATGTAGAGAAGCAAATTGAGGAACTAAAGCCACATGTAGTTTTGATGGATATCGACATGCCCATAAAAAATGGACTGGAAGGTCTAAAAGTGATACATGCAAAGCATCCCGAAGTCAATGTCATCATGCTGACCGTTTTTGAAACCAATGAGTATATTTTTGATGCTTTACAAGCGGGTGCTGTAGGATATTTGTTAAAAAAATCTTCTCCTCTCGAAATCATAAATGCCATAAAAGAAGTTCAAAATGGAGGCTCACCCATTACACCAACAATCGCTAGAAAGGTTTTACAATATTTTCCTGAAAACATAAAAAAGCGGGATTCTGATACTCAAGAAGACCTTTCTGAACGTGAGATTGAAGTCCTAAAACTTTTAACCAAAGGCTTTACGTATCGCATGACCGCTTATGAATTGGGCATAAGTGTAGAAACGGTCCGTACCTACATAAAACGTATTTATAGTAAACTACAGGTTCATTCTAATACAGAGGCTGTAGCAAAAGCTCTCCAAAACAAAATTGTTTGATTTGTGCTTGTTGTCGTTTTTTAATTTGAAAATCGGTCACTAATTTTTGCTTCCTAACGACTGTCGACTCTCAGACCATTGACTAAAAACTACCTCCATGTCCCCTCTATATGGGATTGATTAACAATTAATTATTCTTTTGGTTTGCAGATAGTTTTTTATCAAAATTTGCAAGCCATGAAATTCAATCTAGTTTATCTTATACTGATATTCCCCCATATCTTAAATGCTCAGATTTTTATTAAATCGTCCTCTAATCAAAGTATAACTATTAGCCCGACAGGCTTGCAAGGTAAACAGCAAAGCACCCATATAAATAATGTGGCCTTAGGCGATATGGCCTTACAAAAAGCTAATAATACGGCACAAGAAAATACGGCCATTGGCACAGGAGCTTTGTTTTCTAATGTTGCCAAGACAGGAAATACAGCCATAGGGTATTTTGCCATGTACAATGCTAACAACAATGTTACTTCTTTTCTAACAAATAACACAGCTATTGGACATAAGTCCCTTTTTGGCAATACCACTGCGTCATTAAATTCGGGTATAAATAATACTGCAGTAGGCTCTTCAGCACTTTCGAGTAATACTAGCGGAAACAACAACGTTTCGGTGGGGGCTTTTGCATTGTTTATAAATGCTGCAGGCAATGACAATACCGCAGTAGGTAACCTCAGCCTCAATACCAACTGGTCCAATAGCCGAAGTACCGCTATAGGTGCCAATGCTATGGGACAGGCTGATTCCAGATCAGTTGGTAGAGAAACATACAATACAGCCATTGGCTATGGAACCTTGTATGGTAGTACCAATTCAAGTATAAACACAGGAAGATCGAATACAGCCTTGGGTGATTATGCTCTACATGAAAATACAAGCGGTGATAGAAACACCGCTCTGGGTTCATTTTCTTTGTCAAACAACCTCAGTAGCTCAGACAATACAGCCATAGGAAACTATGCCCTTTACAATACCACAACAGGTAAATATAATTTGGCCATCGGCAATAGTGCCTTGTATAGCAATGTTATAAACGAAAGAAGTACGGCAATCGGATTTCGGGCTCTTGCAAATGCAGACAACAATACTGGCAGTGCTAAAAAAACCTATAACACAGCTATTGGATACAGGGCTTTGGAAGGTAGCAGTTTGGCTCAAAACAATACGGGTTCTCAAAATACGGCCGTGGGTGATTCAGCCTTGGCAAACAACACCTCGGGATCTCGAAATACCTCTTTGGGGGCAGGTGCATTAACAAGTAATACGAGCGGGGCAGAGAATACAGCTATAGGACATCAATCACTTTATTTTAATTCGACAGGAAGAAGAAATGTAGCTGTGGGAGCTATTGCCTTGTCTGCAAATTCGACTGGAGAAGACAATATAGCAGTAGGAATTGATGCCCTCAGTGGCAAATCAGCTGGAAATAGAAACATAGGAATAGGCAGTCATGCTATGAGTGTAAGTGGTGGATATAATAACAATATTGCGATTGGCTATAATGCCCTAAAACAAGTTTCTACCGATGAAAATTTAGCAATAGGCAACGATGCTTTATTCTTACTATCCAGCGGTTCGAAAAATGTAGGAATAGGTCTGCTGTCATTAGCAAGTCTAGATAATGGAAATAATAATACGGGAGTTGGCTACAGAACACTTCAATCAAACTTTAGTGGCAGTTACAATACAGCCTTGGGATATATGGCAGGAAGTAATTCTACGGGTAGCAATAACGTATTTATTGGACATTTAGCTGGCGAAGGAAACAATACGACTAATTTTTCAAACAAGCTTTTCATAGAAAGTTCAGACTCCACCAATGCTTTAATCTCAGGTGATTTTGCTTTAAACAGAGTGGGTATCAATAGAACCATGTCTGCAATAGAATCTCGAACCGAATCTTTACAAGTAAATGGCGAAGCTTTCAAAAATACGGGTACGGGTAACTGGATCATTCCATCTGACAGGCGGTTGAAAGAAAACATAGTTTACCTAAGCTCGCAAGAGACCCTTGCCAAGGTACTTCAAATGAATGGGGTTACCTACAATTGGAAAGATAAATCCAGAGGACAAGAAAGAGTATTTGGATTTATCGCTCAAGATTTACAAGAGATATACCCCGAAAATATAAAAACAGACAAAGAGGGTTTTCTATCAGCCTCATACGGTGCATACGATCCTATGTTAGTGGAATCTATCAAAGCTCTAAAAGAATTGATTGACAATCAAAGAAAAATGATTGAATCTCAACAAGAGGAAATAAATACTTTAAAAACTAAAATGGGAATAGTTTTAGAAAGAGAAAAGACATCCAAAAATACGAATTAATCCCATGACCAGAATTTGCATAGTGGATGACCACGAACTTTTGCTCAATGGCATGGCTTCCATATTGAATGCCCAGCCAGACTTTGAGGTTTCCGATACATTTACCATGGGTTTAGACCTATTAGAAAGTGATTTTAACTTCGATGTATTGATTTTAGATGTAAACCTAAAAGACATAGATGCCGAGGACTTATTGAAAAAAGTGAGAGAAAAGCACGCCAGCATCCCCATTATTTATTTAACAATTCTTAGAGGTCAACGCATCTTTCACAGGCTCGAGAAATACACTATTCAAGGCTATGTATTGAAAGACATTGCCTATGAAGAATTGTACGATGGTATTCGAAAAGTAGCAAAGGGAGGCACCTATTTCGCTAAGGACATTAGTCTTGATTTTGAAAAAGATCAATCCATCCATGAAGGGGCATTTGTCAATCAAAACATTTCACTCAGCCCTCGAGAGAAAGAAATATTACGAATGATCTGTGATGAACATAGCAGTGCCCAAATCGCCGACAAACTATTTATAAGTGCGAAGACGGTAGACACCCATCGTCAAAACCTCATGATAAAATTGGGTGTAAACAATGCTGTAGGTCTTGTAAAATACGCTTTCCAGAACCAACTATTATGAAAGCATTCCTTACAGTCTTGCTCTGTTTAGCAGTTTCAATTTTATTTTCACAAACAAAGGAAAGCGTAAATGCCAAAATAGATAAAACCTTGCGATTCTATGAATCCAAAAAAGATTCTATAAAAATAAATGCCGAGCAAATCAGAGCTGAATCAAAAAAACTAGGCTTAAAACAAGAAGCCTTGTACTATCATAGATTTATGGGCTTTTACTATGAGTTTGACGGTAAAATAGACTTAGCACTTAATTACTATCTTACATTTTTGAGCGAGGCTGAGAAAAACAATTTTATTCCTGAAAAGTATCAGGCCTTGGGTGATCTTATGAACATTTATTTCAATCAAAATCAACTACATAAATGCAAAGAAATACTGAAAAAAGCAATTAAAGAAGGAAAAATAGACAATCCTAAGCCTATTCAAATGGCGGCTTTTTATAATAACCTAGGTATGATTTATGGCAAGGAAAAAAAAGCGGACTCAGCCCTCTTATATTACCAGAAATCTTTAGAAATAAAGCAAACCCTAAATGATCCACAAGCCTTGGCAGATTTAAAAACAAACATGGCGAGCCTTTTTCTTGAAAAAGGAGACATTAACAAAGCACTGGTATTTACGAATGAGTCCTTGACATACCATGAAAAAAACAAAATGACGGAAGATCTCTGGTTTGATTATGAAAACCTAGCTCATATATGGACCAAGAAGTTATCTATCGATAAAGCATTGAATTTTGCAAATAGGAGTTTGGCTATTGCCATTAAATTAAATTCTAAAACGAAGATGAAGGACTCCTATGAAACGCTAGCCGAAACCTACCAAGTAGCTAACAATCATAAAGCATCCTTGGAATACACACAAAAAATGATACAAGTAAACGATGAAATAGTCACACAAAGCACAAGCGATAAGTTAGCAGAACTCCAAGAAAAATATGAGTCAGAAAAAAAAGAAAGGCTCAACCAAGAATTGAGTATAAAACTTGAAGGGGAAAAACGAACAAAAACATATTACCTAGTGGGCTTTTTGGGTTTAGTACTATTAACAGGAGGTGTATTGTTTGCCTATTATAAAAACCAGCAAAAAAATAAAATAATAGCTACCAGAAATCAAGAGCTAACACAGATAAACCGAGAGAAAAACCGACTCATCAGCATGGTCTCTCACGATCTGAAAACCCCATTTTTGAGCATTCGGGCTTGGAATTCTAATTTAGCCAATATTCTAAAAGATAAAGAAAAAAATCTGCAAGAGTCGATGCTAAATATAGGAAAAAGTGCCGATCAAGGTTTAAAACTTATAGCTCGGATACTGGATGTTGAGAAAGAAAGCTTAGTTAGCAGCACCTTAGAATTAAAAGATTTTGATTTAATAGCCTTGGTAAAAGAGGTCTGTCTAGATTTTGCACAAGTAGCATTGCAAAAATCCATTGAGATAGAAAAGGATTTTCAAGCAGAACAGGCCTTTATTAATTCGGATCCTGAAATGTTGCAAAGGGTTTTTGAGAATTTGATTTCAAATGCCATAAAATATTCTAATCCAAATTCCAAAATAGAAATAAGAGTTCAAAAAGTCAAAAACGAGCACCAAATAGTCTTTAAAGATCATGGCATAGGAATTCAAGAGAATGAGCTACACACTATTTTTCAAGAATACGGCACTACGTCATCCTTCCCAACAGAAGGCGAATCATCTACAGGATTGGGCTTGAGTATTACCAAAAGAATATTGGATGAGTTAGGCGGAAAAATCAGTGTTAATAGCCAAATAGGAATGGGTTCAGAGTTTGTAGTAAGCATCTAAATTACTCAAAAATGGAAATATCCGTATTTTCCCTATGGTCTCACGATTTTTTAATTGTCAATTTTGGGTAAGTATATTTTATCGCCTTTTTATATATTAAAGCTTATGAAGAATTTCTCCTTTATCCTATTAATTTGTGTAAATGGATTTACACTTTACGCTCAAAGCATAACCCTAACACCTGGACAAGCAGAAACCAATCATTTTGGTACTGATCATATTTTGCTAAAAGGTACTACAGCACCTACGATAACAGGTCTAAGACAAGGTGGTCTTTATAGTAACCCATCCAACACGCAAAATTCTGATGATCTCATTAGTATTCAAGCTCATGGATGGGTAAACGGTAGTTCTACAGATTTTCAGGGTGCTATAAGATTCAGCACAACACAATCTTGGACAAACGCCAATCGGGGCAATAAATTAGATATTTGGACGACCAAAAATAATGAAAATACCCCGTTTAGAAGGTTTACTATTGAACACAATGGTAAAGTAGGGATTGGAAACTACGTACTTACAAGTCCAGATCATCAATTGGAAGTGCTGCAGCCAACGGATAATGATAAAGGCATAGGAGTGTACCGCTATGGTGGAGATGCTCCAGGTATTTTCGGAATCAGTGCAAGAGGAGCCAATATCCTTCCAGCATCAACGTATAATGGCAATATCTTAGCTCGATTTGGCGGCAAAGGTTACGATGGAACCAACTATACCACAGCAAAAGCTCGAATAGATATGGTAGCAAACGAAGATTGGTCAACTACCGAAACTGGATCCATTATGAAATTTTATACTACTGCAGAAAATACTATCGATCCGAGTGAAAAAATGATAATCAAAGGTAATGGAAATGTAGGTATCGGCACTTCTGATCCTAAAGCTACTATGGGAGTAAATGGGGATTTACGCTTATTTCCCAAGCGTTCAACTATTTCAGGTAATGTTGGTACTATAAATCGTGAAGGGAAGTCTGTTATATTTATTAATTGTACCAGCGATGCCCAAATAGGAGGAATGAATGGAGGAGAGGATGGAATAATAGTTTATTTAATAATAAGCTCCCCTGGTTTAATAACCAAAATAATTCATGCAGATCATACCGTGCCAATTGGGAATAGAATATCTACTGCAGATACACCTGGTGGGGGAAATTTTGATATAAGTATTAACGATGGCGGCGGTGTAACATTAGTATATGACGGTGTAGAACAATTTTGGAGGGTTATTGGAGTCCAAAAGTAATGTATTGAAATACAAAAACTAAACAACATGAAATGCTTGATTTTCCTCCTGATTATTTTTTTCTATTCTTGTTCAAAACTTGGAATAGGTCCATCAAACTACTTCAATGCAAAACTCGACGGCAAATCTTATAAATGCAGTGGAGTCTATGCTTATGCGACTTCATTTACTGATAGTCATGCAATCTATGGAGTTGCCGACGAAAACAAAACAGGTAGAGCTATTTACATTTCTATTCAAAAGACCGACGGTGTTGGTAATTACCAACTCAATGACGGAAAGCGATTTGCACTTTTTAAAGATGAAAAGGGAATTGGCTATCGGTCTGATTTCGTAGGAGGCTCAGGAGAATTGAAAATCACAAAAATATCTTCCACAGTAGCTGAGGGTACATTCAAATGCGTGGTTAAAGAAAAGTCTGATGGCTCGGGTAAGTCCGTAACATTTACGGAGGGCGAGTTTTCGGTAGCATTTAGATAGTATTTAAAAATAATAAAAAACTAGCATGAAAAAATTCATTTTTACATTATTCATTAATGCTCAAGTATTAAGCCTTTGGTCTCAAAGCATTGTGCTTTCACCTAATAGTATAGAAACCAAGCATACTACTTATGAAAACATTAACTTAAAAGGAACTGCTACACCTAGTATTGTAGGTTATAAGCATACGGGAACCTTAACTAGCCCCGGCAATACGGCAGATGGAAATATTCTCTTAAGTCTTGAAGGAAGGGGTTACGGTGGTGGGACTTTTACAGGTATGAATGGAGGCTTACGTTTTAGTGCTACACAAAACTGGAACGCCAACAACCAAGGCACTCGAGCTGATATTTTCACCACCGAAAATAATAGCACACTTACTTTGAGCAGATTTATGATAAACCAAAACGGTAAAGTAGGTATTGGAAATTACTTGATATCAAATCCTACCCATCAATTAGAAGTCTTACAAAACGCCAACGACGACAAAGGTATAGGCGTTTTTAGGTATGAAGGGGAAGCACCCTCGTTTTTTGGGGTAGGAGCTTTGGGTTCAATCCTTTTACCTTTTGCTACACAAGAAGGTAATATTTTAGCACGCTTTGGGGGTAAAGGGCATAATGGTATTGAATATTCAACTGCCAAAGCTAGAATAGATATGGTTGCTATCGAAAACTGGACTGCTACTGAAAGCGGCACTGAAATGAGATTTTTTACTACGCCCGTAGATCAGGCTGAAATCACACAATCTCTCACTCTTCGAGGCAACGGGAATTTAGGAATCGGTGAAACTGTACCAACTTCTAAACTCGTCATAAATGGTGATTACCAACTAAATAAAGTTAAAACTTTTGATGCCAGCGAAACTACAATCAATGCCCTAAATAGAGGAGGTGCTTCTGTAGTTTATGTGGATTGTAGTGATTATTACAATGATCCAGGTTGTGCAAGAGATCCTGGCGTTGGCAATACGCACTATAATGTTACGATTGCTGGGATAGAGGCCGCAGAAACTGGCACAATTCTACATATCGTTGTTTCTGGCTATGAGGATGGTCACCCAACAGTAACTATTGATGGCAATGCGTCAACTGCCTGTAGTGGTTGCAAAATTTACACAAATTCGGGCGGTGGAGATGGTAATTTTAATCTAGGAGCATTTCAGAGTGCTACATTTATTTATTTAAAGCCTAGGAATAACTATGTAGGCTGGCACTTATTAAACAAAAGCAATTGATCATTTAAACAAAACAATACTATGAAAACTTTACTTACATTTTTTCTATTGGCACTAGCCCATATTATTATCGCTCAACCTGGACCAGCCACTATGGAGCCAGCCAATTTCATCAAAGATACTATAGACCGGACGGTCACCATGAAAAACGGCATTATTAAAAATACCGCAGTCACTTCACATTGGCAGCTGCATTATTCAGGGTTTCAGCCTACTGTAAGTGTGGGTGCAGGATTACAACTCATAGAACCCGAAAGCAACGTATTGCAAGTAAATGGCGGTATGGGGGGTTCGTTTTCTATGATGGCACCTATAGATTTGCCCCATAATAGCGAGATCCAGAAATTTGAAGCCTGTTATTATGATAGAAGCCTCACTACTTTGGTGCCAGACTGTGGTCTAAAATTCAGTTTTTATAGGGTACTTGATGATGGCTGCCCTCCAGAAGTAATTGCAAACATTCAGTCCGTCAATTCAGGCAATGCGGCAGACTTATGCCCTATTAGATGTACCCCCTCTATAATACCGCCTCCTGCTCAAAGGCTGGTAAATAATAACGATTATTTTTATTACGTAATAGTAAGCTCTGTTGACGAAAATGGGGCTGTTAATGGTCAGCAAAACTGTGGTAACTGGATACAAGCCAACTTAGGGTTAAGAGGCGTGTCAGCTGAATTTCTACGGAAGTAATTTTTAACCTACCCATCTAAAAAATCTAATTTTTAAAAATACCCAGTGAACTGTGGTTTACTGGGTAAAACTTAAATTTTAAAAAATCATGAAAACAAAATCAAATAGTTTAAACGATAAAAAAGTACATTTTGGAAGCAGAAAATACATTGATCCAGACGAAGTGTATTTGTTAGAATCGGATATAAACTACACGCAGATTTATCTACGATCGGGCGAAAAAATATTGAGTTCTACCACCTTAAAAAAGATTGAAAAAAGACTAGCATCCTTTTCTGAGTTTGTAAGGGTAAATAGACAGAGTGTTGTAAATATGAAATGGGTAATCTCAAATGAAAAAGAGGCTTGTTTACTGCCCAACAAGAAAATGGTTTTCTATTCCAGACGAATGGCAAAAATTGTTTTTGATGGAGAATTAACCTCTAATGCAGCTATTTGAATCAACTCTAGTAAGCATTTTATAACATCTAAAAAAATGATGCAAGATTTTTTAAACACCATATCTAAATGCTTTTTGATAAACTGTACCGTCGTAAACAATTTAAAATCAATGCTTAAAATATTTTGATCCAAAAAAGCGTAGGAATATTGACAAAATTAACGGTCTGAAGGGTCAGTTCTACAAAGAATATAGGAAGAGGTGCAAAAAAGGTATCGAGAGACCTTTGAAATAGTTCTGAAATAGATTCAAAATAAAATTATGAGTCCATGATCTAATACGTTTTTTTGGTTTAAGATTCCTTATTTTTAATTAACACCCATCTCAATCATGGGATAGGTGTTAATTTTTATCTACACAGAAAACGCCTAATAGTTATTGAGGAAAGAATGGACTCAAGGCGTCAGTTTAGTAAAAACATCATCTAGCTGGATGAGTTAAACAAACTTTAAAATGAGATTGAAACCAATAAGTTTAGTCCATTTGTATTCT
>JBOFGX010000110.1:0-2101 GCA_051649345.1 Leadbetterella sp.
ATAAACCTATTGATGAAGCTAGTAAATTCAAAATTGATCAATATTTGATGAAAGGAGGTAAAATTCTCTTCTTTTTGGATGGTCTAAAGGTTGATACAGTAGGTTTGGAAGGAAGTTTTGCACAGCCTTTGAATATAGGTCTTGATGATATGTTGTTTAAATACGGTGTTCGTATCAATAAGAACATCGTAAAAGATGGTCAAAATGCAGCCCTCGTACCCATGGTGGTTGGAAATATGGGGAATACGCCCCAAATGGAACCGGTTCAATACAGATACTATCCTCTAGTTAACAACTTTGGGAATAGTATAATTACAAAAAATATAAATTTGGTTCTTTGTAAATATGCCGCAAGTATAGATACTATTGATTCTGGATATCCTTTGAAAAAGACCCCACTTTTAAAGACCAGTCCGTACACCAAAGTATTGAATGCTCCTGCATTAATCACTTTCAATGAGGCCAAAACAGATACGGATCCCAAGGAATACAATAAAGGTGAGAAAATCTTAGGGCTGCTTGTAGAAGGGAGTTTTAAGTCACTTTTTGATCATCAAATAGGTGGTGGTGGCATTAAAAAATCACCAATTACAAAGATAATTGTATGCTCAGACGGAGATTTGGTTGTGAATGAAGTAGAGCAAAAAACCAATAATCCTTTCCCTTTGGGGTATGACAAGTATGCTAATTTCCAATATGGAAACCAAGATTTTGTTGTCAATGCCCTCAATTATCTTTTGGATGAATCGGGTATTATTTCTGCACAAGCAAAAAACATTCAGCTGAGGCCTTTAGACAAAATAAAGATTAAGTCTGGACGTAATTTTTGGCCAATGGTAAATGTAGTGTGCCCGATACTATTAGTGGTTTTGTTAGGGGGTATTCGGTTTTGGTATTTAAATCGTACGCACATATCTATCTCTTAGTTTATTTAGTATGTCTAGATATCAATGGCGTGAATTTTGCTGTGGTTTCCCTATAATTAAGGTGAAAATTGATTTTAAGATATGTATCCAAAAAGTAATCTAGGCCGTTATATAGCTCTAGCCGTTTTGTTTGTGCAAATAGGTGCTGTCGCTCAAAAAAAAGTGATGTCAAATACGATAACACAAAAGCATCAATATTTTAAGGGGACAAAATATGCGATGGTTCTACCTTCGGGATTTGAAAAAGCCACCTTTAAGGGATTCAGTCACAAAGAAACGGGATCCTATATTTCTTTCAATCATTTCAATACTTCTTTGGATATTTTTACCAAGGAGTGTACGTTTGAAAAGTTTAGAGAGAAAGGCATGGTTTTACAGAAAGAAGAAGACGTAATGTATATCGATCAGCCTGCAAAGCTATATTCTCTCTTGCAAATCATTAATGGGAAGAACTTCAATAAGTATATTTTGGTAATAGAAGAAAATGGCAATGTAGAAACAGTAAGTGCCGTATATCCCGAAGATAAACCTATGATGCAAAAAGACGTACTTGCTGCTATATTAAGTACAAGTTTTCAAAAGATAAAGACGATTTCTCCCGAGGAGGACGCTGATTACTCAATTAATAGCTCGAGCGTAGATTATAAGTTTGCGGGAAGTGTAAGTGGCAGCCTGATTTATACTCAGGATGGAAACCTTCCTACCAGTAAAGAGGATAAAACAACTTTTTCGTTGGTGGCGTCATCTCCCAATGTGTTAATTCTTAATAGAAAGGATTTTGCAAAAGTAAGGTTTGAATTATTGCCAAGAGGAGACAAATACTCAATAAAGGATATGGAGGAAATAGAAGTAAATGGCTTTTCTGGATACGAAATAACAGGTAAAGGAACTAATGAAAATGGTAGGTCAACCCTAGTGTATATGACAATTTTGTATACTACTAATTCCTATTATCAGTTTGTAGGTCTTTCGGCTGAAAAACAAGAAGAGTCCTTGAAGAATTTCAAAAGACTAACGAAAACCTTTACACAGAATAAAAGTCCTTTTTGATGTAAAATCAAATGCTTCAATATCAAAAAAGCCACTTTTAAAGAGTGGCTTTTTTGATAGAATATAACTTTTAAAAATTACTCCATTACGAATGGATAATTGGGCTCTGCATATATATCTTCAAA
>JBOFGX010000111.1:0-12913 GCA_051649345.1 Leadbetterella sp.
CAATTTGAATTGCCTTTTTGGAATGCTATCAATGGGCCTATTGCAGACGCCATTTGGCATAGTGGGCAGGTTGTCATGCTTAGAAGGGCATCTGGGAATCCGATAAATCCCAAGGTGAATGTTTTAATGGGGAAGTTGAATAATTAGAAAAATGAGAAAATTTACACTAACATTAGTAATCGTTTATGGCGTTTTTGATTTTTTGATGGCTCAGCAAAAAATTGAGATCTATGGACAAAAATACACCGCTGTAGATCGGACAATATTGGCTCTTGAAGAGAACGATAAAAAAGGTATACGTTTTAATGAAGGCAAAAGCGGTGGCGTAGCTTGGCTTGACGACGTAAGTTTTACAGAAGGCATTATCGAATTTGATGTTCGTGGGCGAGATGAATTTCAAAAGAGTTTTGTGGGTATCGCTTTTCATGGTACTGATGACAAAACCTACGAGGGGGTTTATTTTCGACCTTTCAATTTCAATTTAGCAGATAAAGCTCGTAATGCTCATGCCATTCAATATATTTTTGAACCTTTTTATCCTTGGCATGTACTTCGTAAGTTACGTTATGACGAATTTGAAGCCCCAATTGGGATACCAAACATTAGTAAAACAGACTGGTTTCATGCCAAAATAGAGGTGCGAAACGGCAGAATAAAAGTGTATGTGAACAGTTCTGAAAAACCTCTCTTTGACATAGCTTCTCTCAATACGGAAGGGAAAAAAGGAAACAAAATTGGCTTTTGGGTAGGAGATAACTCCAACGGTGATTTTGCCAATTTGAGGCTTGGTGAATAGCAAAATGTTTATTCAACTATTTTGTACGAATAATCCGTTATAGGTTTTAAAACCGAAATAACTACCATTATTACAGAATTTATTATCTTGAAGAAGGCTCAATATCTGTGTTAAATTTGTATATCAAATGAAAACATATAGATTATGGAGAATTTAACTGGTAAGGTAGCTGTAGTTTTGGGTGGCACTGGGGGAGTGGGTGAAGGGATCGTTCGAGCTTTTTTACAGGCAGATGCGACCGTCGTTGTTCCATCCAGAAGTGACGCTAAATTGAATGATTTAGCAACATATTTATCAGATATTACCACAGGAAAACTCGTGACTTTTTCAGGTTCTGTCAATACGGAAGAGAGTGCTTTGTCTCTGAGTAACTATTTGCATCAAAACTATAAAAGTATTGATATTGTAGTGGCTTCAATAGGTGGTTGGAAACAAGGTTTTCCGGTATATAGTTATCCCATGAAAGATTGGCTAGAGATTTTGAATAATGGTCTTACAGCACATTTTTTAGCTATTAAGACCCTTATACCCATGTTACACCCTGAAACGGGTCATTATTTTCATATCAATGGCTTTGGCTCAGAGGAAGTTGTACCAATGGCAGGACCTGTAACTATGACGGCCGCCGCTCAAAAATCATTGATTTTGACATTGGCAACGGAAGTGAATCGGACGGGAATACGAGTATATGAACTCATTTTAGGTCCTATGAAAACCCGCGACAGACTAAGTCGTTCTCACGGTCAGCCAGACTGGTATTATCCTGAAGAAATAGGGCAATATATTGTAAAACAGGCACATGAACCAACGCAGCATGATGTTATCCACCGATTATTGCGAAGGTAATGCATAGATCTAAATTTTTAGGATTAAGCATGGTTTCTATAGGACTCGTGTTTAGTAAATTATTCGGATCAAGAAACGAAGATGAATTTTACATTGAAAATAGAAGAACAGAAGAATTTAATAACAACGAAATGGTACAGAAAATAAGTGCAGATAAAAGAGTTGCTCACGGGCAAGGAGCGTTTCAGATACGAATATTGTATCCAGGGTCTGCTATAAAAAGCAATGATTCGGGAATTGGAACTATAGGGCGATTTGATCATGCTCAGCTTACTCCAGGGGTATTCGTGGGAATGCACCCACACCAAAACGATGAGATTTTGTCCTATCTTCGTAGTGGTAATTTAGTTCATAAAGATTCAGAAGGTAAGCAAGTTACAGTATCTGCTACCAAGCTTATGATGATGAATGCCGGGACAAGGATTTATCATGAAGAAAGCATTCCGAATGACTGGAAATCTGTAGAAATGTTACAGATTTTTCTTCGTCCAGAAGCAAACGGATTAGAACCCAAAGTTGATTTTCATGATTTCGATGAGGTTTTTAGTGAGAATCAATGGCGATTGATCGCTGGAAATACTGTAGATTCTCCATTGAAAATCAGAAGTAACACAGCCGTTTTGGATATTCGGTTGACGCAGAATACTACAATAGATTTGCCGGCATTTGATGCAACAAAAACGTATTTGTTATACAATTTCAATGGAAATATACAGGTGAATGACATTGCTTTGAGAAAAGGAGATAGCCTTTTGATAAAGAAAGAAAATATTGAAGTTGTAGCAGATGAAGTGTCTGATTTGGTTTTGTTTGTTACGGATGAGAACTCAACTTTTTCTCAAACGGGAATGTTTAGTGGGAATAAAATGTAAACATGAGCCGATTATATGTCTTTAGTTTCTCTTTTTTAATCAGCGTATTTTCATTGATCGAAAAAGAGAACATTGGAGAAACTCATTTTTTAGAATGTAACAAAATGGAAAATTCAGAAAAAACTAGCCTAACAGACTTTGTCAAAAATCTCGAAAATAGAGTAGGTACAAAACCAGCTACTCGAGGACCAGCTCCACATCAGCAAGTAGATCAATTTCCAAAGAAAGATGATTTCGCTGACGAATTGCATGACTATACAATGACATTTGAGGGTGTTATCAATGGAGAAAGTCATATCGGTGACGGTGGTTTGAGGGCATACTTTATCAAAAGCGATTCCAACCGTGGTTTTGAACAAAAGTTTTTGGTGGATAACGAGTTTGCCCACATTCACCGTCATGGAAGTAAAAGTCTTCATATAGCATTACCACCCGAAATTGGTCAAATAACGGACCAAAAAGGTTGGACAGAAAATCATCCTTTGGCAGTATTGGGTAGAATTCCCAATACCAACTTTATGCTTTTTGGAGCTAGAAGTAAAGAAGAATTAGAAGTCTCAAAAGTTATTCTTAGAATATCATACCTACACGCAACAAAGCAATGGTAAAGAATAAATAAAAACAGAAATAACTACCATTATTAAGGAACTTATTGCCTTGAATAAGGCATATATGGCGAAGTATCTTTGTGATATCAAAATCGATAGGTTAAAACACAAAATGAAAAATATACTCGTCATTGCTTTAGGATTCTCATTATTCATTTCCCATACAACATCTGCTCAAGCTCCCCAAAATCCAATCAACATATTGCGATACAATGATAATTTTCAAGCCCTGAAATCAGACTCGACGAAAACAGGCTTGCAAAAACTGAAGTATATGTCTTTGGGTAAAAACACCTTTCTTTCACTAGGAGGGGAGCTAAGAGAAGTGTATCAATATTTCGGAAATCAGAACTTTGGTGATGTGCCGCCTACGTTTGAAAAAGTGTCTACAGGGCAGGTCTGGCACCGTATCATGGCTCATGCCAATTTGGAAATAGGGACCAAGGCTCGTGTATTTTTTCAGCTTAACAATACCCTGAGACTGTTTAACCCCAACCCATTAACACCAGAAATTGATGAAAATGCTTTGAGTATTCACCAAGCTTTTGTAGATTGGAATATAAATAAGAATTGGCAGTTGCGTCTAGGCAGACAAGAAATGGGTTACGGAAACAATAGAATCTTAACGTTTAGGGAAGGTCCCAACACCCGTTTGACCTTCGATGCGGCCATTTTGAAATACAAAAACAGCAAACGTAGATTGGATTTTTTGGCGGTTTCGCCTGTAATCTCAAAACCCGAGGCCTTTGACGATCAATCCCTGAAGGATTTTGTGATTGGAGTATATGCAAACGAAATTCTTGTACCCAAAAAGATTTTGTTGGATTATTATTTCCTTAATTTCACTTCTAGCCAACGCAAGTATAATTACCTAGGAGGCGAAGAGAATAGACAGAGTTATGGTTTTAGAGTGTTTTCTCAAAGCCCCAAATTCAACTATGAACTCGAAGGAACCTACCAAACGGGTACCTTTGATCAGCAAAAAATCCAAGCGTATGGAGTATCGGCAGATGTAAATTATAGATTATCCGATAAAAATAGTGTTATTCTGGGTCTTGCGGCCAATTATATTTCTGGGGATAAAGACCGTACCGACCAAGAGTTAAACACGTATAATCTTATTTTCTCAAAGCCTTCCTACGGGTTGGCTGCTCCCATTGGATCTTCCAATATTGAGAATATAAATCCCTATCTAAAGCTAAACCCGCTAAAAAAAGTATTTTTGCAAGCAGGTATGTATTTTATGCAACGCAATAGCAACCAAGACGGCACCTATTCACCGGGTATGGCACAGCTTAGACCCAACAGAGATAAACTCTATGCCTCTACGAATCGGGCGATTGGTACTCAGTATTCCTTCGAAGCGAATTATAATCCTACCCACAAGCTATCTTTTGCGACAGAAATGGCCTTTTTTGAAGCAGGACAGTATGTAAAAGAAACGGGTAAGGGACAAAATATTACTTATTTTTCAATCAAATCATCCTTTAAATTTTAACTTTTATGAACATCGTTAAACAAATTCCAGCGTTTTTATTGGGAGCATTATTTATTTTTGGCGGAGCGGCTTATTTATTCAAATTTGCACCACAACCACCTATGACAGGCGATTCTTTGACCTACATGACTTTGATGGGAGGCTCAGGTTATATGACCACCATTAAGGTTCTAGAATTATTGTTTGGTATCCTGGTGCTTGTACCCAAAACTCGTGCTTTGGGTTTGATCCTTATTGCTCCTATTGTTGTCAATATCCTTTTGTTTGAAGTACATATTGAGAAAGTAGCCGGTATCGGTATTGCTATGGTGGTAGTAAATATTCTGGCTTTCTATTTCAACAAAGAAAAGTATTCGAGTATACTTTCGTGAGTAAGTGATTTATAGTAAGGGGATATATGTATCAGGTTAAAAACGACCGCTCAATAACAAAATCGCAAGTATTGCCCGTGTTTGTTTGAATAAAAATTGTGAAAAGCCTTTATTTGTACGGCCATTTTACAATTTATACAGAACAATACAATGGAGAAACTATCCCCTTCCTTGAAATTGATGATTGATACCATGACTCGTGCGGAGTCTATGGGAGTTATCAAAGGTCAATTTACAGATTCAAAACTCAATGGTACATCAGTACGAGTAGAGGACAGAGATTTGGTACATTTTGCTAACTGTAGCTATCTGTGTCTTGAGCATGATCCTAGAATTAAGGAAGCCGCCAAAGAAGCCATCAACAACTACGGTATTACTTTTTCTTGTTCCAGAACCTACCTAGAATCCCACTTGTTTGGTATTCTGGAAGAGAAATTGGGTCAACTATTTGGTAAGCCTGTCATTGTACCTCCAACTACAAGTTTGGGTCATATCTCTTGGATTCCTTATTCGGTTCATCATTCAGATGCGATTATTATGGATCAACAGGTGCATAAAAGTGTACAAAATGCCTGTATGATTGCAAAAGCAAACGGCACCCATCTCGAGATCGTCCGTCACAACAGAATGGATCTTTTAGAAGAACGGATTATAGAGCTTTCCAAAAACCATTCGAAGGTTTGGTATATGGCAGATGGAGTGTATTCTATGTTTGGTGATGTAGCTCCAATGCAAGAATTGTATGATTTGATGGATAGGTATGAGCAGTTTCATCTCTATGTAGACGATGCCCACGGTATGAGTTGGGCAGGCGAAAATGGCAAAGGGTATGCTCTCAGTCAAGTACCCAATTTTCATGATAAATTATGTTTAATGACCTCATTATCAAAAGGATTTGGTGTTAACGGAGCAGCCATGGTTTTTGCCAACGAGGCTCAAAAGTCTTTTATCAGAACGGTAGGAGCAGCTCTAGTATATTCAATTCCCCTAGCTCCTCTTATGCTGGCAGCAGCTATCGCTTCAGCAGATATTCATTTGAGCGATGAGATCTATGAAAAACAAAATATTCTTGCCGACCGCATGCGTTTCTTTGTGGATAAAGCCAATGCCCTCAATCTGCCTATTGTACGTCAAGATATAAGTCCTATCGGTTTTATAGGCGTGGGAGCAGACCCTGTCGACACAATGGAAGTCGGTAGAAATCTTCAGAAAGATGGATATTTTGTAAACGTTTCTTCTTTTCCGATTGTACCTCTCAAAAATGCAGGTGTACGGATAACGATCAATACTGTTCATACGGAAGAAGCCATTTCAGGTTTGTTGACGTGTTTAAAAAATAGATTGGATGAAAAAGGCATCGACAAAGACGAGGTCATGAAGGCATTTACGACAAGACAGTTGCGGGTGTTTAGCTAATACTTAGGGTACAAAAGAGTAATTCGGTTTTAATCCGATCGATATTCGAAACCGATAAGCAAAATATTGTGTTAATTTGTGTAGGTAAAATTTTCATTTATCTACAAAACATGAAATTTCTCTTCCAAGCAAGTCTACTACTGGTAATCAACCATTCCATATTTTCGCAACAAATAACCATCGGTGATAACAAAGGTCAGCTCACCTTTGAGGAGTATGATCCAAAATCAACCCTAGTCGTAGATAAAAATCCAAAAACAAGGGCTAAGTTTCCCTTTATCGATATTCACAATCACCAATATGAGATGGGTGAGAATGATAGTCTTGTCTATAAGCTAGTCACTGAAATGGACAAGTTGAATATGGCCGTTTTGATTAATCTCAGCGGTAGAGGCTGGGAGGACGATCTCACCAAAAGCACTAAATTGCTAGAAAGGTCAATAGAAAATGGGCAAAAAATCAAAAATAGATTTGGTGTTTTTACCAATGTTGAATTTGATGAAATCAATCAACCCGGTTGGGGTGAAAAGTGGGCCAAAATCCTTGAAGAAGACGTTCGTAAACGTGGGGCAATGGGCCTAAAAGTCTATAAAAACTTGGGCTTTAGTGTAAAAAATAAGGACGGGAGTTTGGTAAAAGTAGATGATCCACGTATTGATCCCATCTGGGCAAAAGCGGGTGAATTGGGTATTCCTGTGATTATCCATTCGGCTGATCCTGCTTCTTTTTGGCAGCCTGTGAATCAGTTTAATGAGCGTTGGTTGGAGCTGAAAACCCACCCGCGTCGCAAGCGAGATACGTCCAATGGTGATTTTAGTTTTGAGGAGATTATCCAACAACAGCACACTATTTTCCGAAAACACCCTAAGACCACGTTTATAAGTGCTCATATGGGTTGGTATCCCAACAACCTCTCTAAATTGGATAGTATTTTGACCCAACTTCCTAATATGGTGGTAGAGATCGGTGCCGTCATTGCAGAGCTTGGTAGGCAGCCGCATACCGCTAAAAAGTTTTTTATCAAGCATCAAGATCGCATTTTGTTTGGGAAAGATTCTTGGACTCCTTCGGAGTATGCTACGTATTTTCGGGTGTTGGAAACTGAAGACGAGTATTTTCAATACCATAAAAAATACCACGCTTTTTGGCCTATGTATGGCTTGGGTCTTCCTGATGAAGTGTTGAAAAAAGTGTATTTCAAAAATGCCCTTCGGATTGTTCCAGGCCTAGACAAAACGCCTTTTCAGTCGTTTAATTGATGTATTTTAGACTTATTGAAATCACTTCTACGTCAAGAAATTTAAGTTTAATTGAGTAAATTTTCAGAGTAATCATTTTGTAAGATTTAACCCAAAATGCATCGATGAGCTAATTCGTTTATAGAATTATTTTGCCAACTCAACATATTCTTCTGTGCCTTTCAGGCGGACTTACTTTCCCGCGACGGCGGACCGTTTTAAAGAAAGACGGAAGGCCGTACCCAACCAAAGAAACTATCAGTATTTAATGACCCTCTTGAAAAAATAAGCCTTTTATCATTTATATAGCCTTTGTAAATTCATTTTTTCAAACGGGCTAAATCCTGATTATTAGGAATTATATCTAGTTCTTTTTACTCATAAAACCATTATTTTATACATACAAGTGGCTAATAATAAGAAAATTAATGACGAGTTAGATAAAAAAAACGTTAGGAGTGTAGACGAAATTTTATTTTGCAAAGAATGTATAAAGAAGTGCGAAAAGGTATCGAGATACCTTTGAAATAGACTCAAAGTAAAATTAAGTTTTGAGTCCATGATCTAATGCGTTTTTGGGTTAACTATCTCTTGATTCTGGGTAAAAAAAATAGCCTCTCAAAAAAACAAGTTTCATCAATTATTGTTACTTAAGTAATAATATTTACATCAATAATACATTTTAATTATGAAAACACACATTGTATTCCTAGGTTTAATTGTATGTATTCTTACCGCTTGTGATAGTCCTGAAAAGTTAACTCCCGCGTTTTTAACGGAGGAAAGTGATGAGATGAGTCTCATTTTGCAGAATGCAAGCAATTTACCCAAACGCACTTTTAATCAGCCTGATGCCAATTTAGTCGAAAGCTTAAATAATAGTATAGTAAGTAAACCGCAATTTGTCAAGGGTTTACCTTTATTAAAATCAAAAGGCGATAATACCTATTTTTATGATGGTTCGAATCGATTAGTAAAAATACTATCAAAATCGGGTTCCGCATTAGAGACTTTAATACAGTATGATGGAAATCTAAAGGTAGCCGAATATAAAAAACTTAATTTGGCAACGGTCGCAAGACCTGAACCTAAAATGGGCAGCTATTATGCAGTAACGTATTTTGATTACAACGGGAATAATGAATTGGTCAGAAGTTTAAATGAGACTTTAGTGAATTACTATTACTATGATAAAGCTAAAAAACAAGTTAGAAGCTATGGAGAGTCGACAAATAGGGATTATCAAAATCCAAAACTCTCTTTTACATACCAATTTGATGACAAAGGAAATATGATTCGATCATCAAGTTACGGAGCTTTTGAATCCGTTGTAGAACAAAGTTTTGATCAAAATATTAGTCCTACTTCCAATTGGAATCTTTCGGGAAATCAGCTTATGCCGTTTGAAACAATTGGTAACAACGTCGTTAGTAGAAATTTTATAGGAGGGCTATTTCCAAATAGTAAACAAAATTATAGTTTTGTTTATAACAAATATGGCTTGCCTGTTTCAATAACCAATCAAAATGGTCAAGTGGAGTTGCTTAGTTACTACGAATAGTGTTCGTTTGATTTCTTTAAGTTGTGCAGATTTGAAGTAATTGAGTAGTTGTTGTCTGACAAGTATTTCTTACAATCTTGTTAGACCTATTAGTTGATTTCTAGTGTAATTCGAATCTCTGTTTAAAAGACTACAAAATTCCGCTCATAAATTAGATTTGATGACCGAATATCTTTTTTTGAATTATATTTGGTCATCAAGTTTTAAATTTTCCTTGGAAACAATTTTCAGAACCCTTCAAGATTTCTTCAAGTCTATTGGCTTGCCTTTGCAGCAAGACTTTGAAATGACCATCCACAACCTCGCTGGTCTACACGGGAGCGGAGCCAAAGTCTCGCCCATGTTTCGGACAGATTATTTTGCGTTTTTGCTGATCACAGGCGGAAAATCCAGTTATACTATTGATAAGCAAAGCTTTGACCTAGGCAAAGGGTCTTTTTATTTTACCAACCCCGGTCATTTGAAATCCTTTCATATCGAAGTCCCCCTTGAGGGCTATATGATCACCTTTACAGAGACTTTCCTCAAAGAAAATCTGATGGCGGATCTGTTTCAGCAGTTCCCATTTTTACTGAATGAAACTACGCCAGTCATGAAACTCAATGCGGATATTCAAGCCGATATGGAGGCCATGTTTGAGACCATGATCCAAGAATACAAAGGAGTGTCGAATTTCAAGAAAACGATTTTGGCCAATTATGTTTCTATACTTTTGCTCAAAACCAAGGAACTCCTTCAATCGCATCAAGTGAGCATCAAGTCTTCGAGTAGATCCATGGAGCTGCTAAACCAGTTTAAGGTGATTTTGAATGATAGGTTTAAAGTCCTTTTGACGGGCAAAACAGATAAAATCCCCAGTATCAAAGAAATAGCCGATACGATGCACGTGCATCCCAACTATCTCAGCAATGTGATCAGAGAAGAAAGCGGTAAGTCGGCCTCCGACTGGATTCAAGATCGCACCTTGTCTGAAGCCCAAGCCATGCTCAAAAACACCCAAAAATCGGTTTCGGAGATAGCCTATACCTTGGGCTTTACAGACAGCACTCATTTTGCCAAATTTTTCAAAAAAATGGCCAATATTTCGCCGAGCGATTATCGAAAAAACAATTAATCTTCTCATATTATTTTTGGCTTAATCTCACTTTTTTTCTCACTTTAAGCCAATAATAATTTTTATTACTGGCTTAATCTCATTTTTTTTTACACTTTAAGCCAGCAATAATTTTTATTTTTATACATTTGTATATTGTTTATCAATACAATATGTATATATGGAAGATCCTTTTTTTGTAGGAAGAGAATCCGAAGTTTTAAATTTTAGAAAATTACTTTCCAACAATAGGCCTGAGCTAGTTACGGTTATTGGAAGAAGACGCGTAGGCAAAACCTACTTGATAAAGCATGCTCTCAAGGGGCAGCTGGATTTTCATTTTACGGGAGTCCAAGATGCGGATAAAGAAAGTGTTCTCAAAGAGTTTGCTATAAAAATAAGCGAACTATCTGCGGGAAAAATAGCTTTGCAACATCCACAATCTTGGCTCGAGGCTTTTAGGCTAATCAGGCTATACATGTCCTCTTTGAAAACTAAAAAAAAGAAGGTTATTTTTTTAGACGAACTCCCTTGGTTGGACAATCACAAATCGGGTTTTTTGGCGGCATTTGAGTTTTTCTGGAATGACTGGGCGGTAGACCAAAACATCCTGATCGTCGTTTGTGGATCCAGTACGTCGTGGATGCTAAAGCACATCATCAACAACAAAGCAGGCTTGCATAACCGAATCACGCAATACATCAAAGTGCTGCCGTTTACCTTATCCGAAACCCAACTGTTCTTGAACGCGAAAGGATGTAAACTACCTCAGTATGATATCATACAGCTATACATGGCATTGGGAGGTATTCCCTACTATTTGCAGCAAGTAAGCCCAGGGGACTCGGCCATTCAGAGTATAGACAACGTGTTATTCAACGAAAACAGCACCCTCAAGCATGAGTTTTCGAATCTGTACCGAGCTCTTTTCGATAAGTATGAAAAATACGAGACCATCATAAAAGCCTTGGCCAAAAAACAAAAAGGACTCACTCGTTTAGAAATAATAGAAGCTACGAAAATTTCGAACGGCGGAGGGCTCACACGGATGCTCAATGAACTCGAAGAAAGTACATTTATCAAAACCTATCAGCCGTTTAATAATCAAAAAAAGGAAACGCTGTACCGATTGGTAGACGAATATTCTATCTTTTATTTTCAGTTTAGCCCCCAAAAAAATCCAGCAGGTAGCTTTATCAATATCAGTCAAAGTCCCAAGTACAAGAGTTGGGCTGGATTTGCGTTTGAGGCACTTTGCATGAAGCATATCTCCAAAATAAAGCATGCACTGGGTATTTCGGGCATATATAGCACCGAAAACTCATATTATTTTAAAGAAAAAGAGGATAGTTTTCAGATAGACTTATTGATAGATAGGCAAGACAATGCCATCAATATCTGTGAGGCAAAGTTTTATGCCGCCGAATACCAACTGGATAAAAAAGAAAGCCAAATACTACGAAACAGAATAGAAGCATTTAGAAGCAAGGCAAAAACCAAAAAGCACCTAATACCTACCTTATTGACTACATTCGGCCTAAAAACCAACGAGCATAGCATTGGATTGATAGATAAAGTGATTACGATGAAGCAACTTTTTTAGGAATCTTTAAATTATGCAATATCATGTGGAGCCTGAAAAATCCAAACGTACAAACAAATCAAAAGGTATTGTTTTTCGAAAGCAATAGCTTGAAACTTGCGATTACCTGGGGTATGGTGCTGTTTTTTAGTGTATCCTCTGCATTATCACAGCAAATCATTCATATAAAAAATGGATCTAATCGCATAGATATCAATTCTATAAACTCTCGGGTGCTCGAAGATAAATCATGCTTATTGGGCATTGCGGAGGTGCAATCTAAAGTCGAGCAATTTCACCCATCCAATAGTTTTAATTTTGGATATTCTACCTCTAAATATTGGATAAAAATACCTGTAAAAAGCCAAACAAATCAACAGTGGGTTTTAGGCGTGATGGCATCATTGGTAGATCAATTAGAGCTGTATATTGTCCAGGATGGTAAAATAACCAGTCAAAAAGTATCGGGAGATAAATATCCTCATCGAGAACGTGAATTTGACCTGCCCATGTTTGGCTTTAAGCTTGACTTACCACATGATAAACCCTGCACCATATATTTAGCAGTACATAGTATAGACACTAAACAATTCACATTAAACCTAATACAAGAAAACTACTTACTCAAAGAACAAAGCATATACATCAATTTCTGGTTTTTTTATTTTGGACTACTCTTTATGATGGTAGTTTATAATCTGTTTTTATATCTTTCGATTTTTGATAAATCCTACCTTTATTATGTATTATATATATTAAATTTTATCTTCGCTCAGTTGACAGTGTTGGGCTTCGGTAATCAATATATCTGGGGTAATTACGTTTGGTTTGCTAATCGTACACCTGTATTTTTTGCAGCAACTACCAGTATTTTTGCCCTGTTATTTGCTATTTATTTTTTACAAGTATATAGTTTTCTCCCTAAACTCAAGGCCTATTTTAATACCTTATTACTGGTAAATATCTTGCTCTGCATATTCTGCATTATCAAGCCTGCTGTATTGTATAATCGTATTTCAGCGTATATGATTA
>JBOFGX010000112.1:0-4029 GCA_051649345.1 Leadbetterella sp.
TTAAGCTAGCCATCTGAATCTCATTGAACCCTATCGTTAATCTCTTATCTTTCTTATAATCAGTTCTTAAGCCCATAAATTGATGTAAAAACATGGATAAACAATAATGTTATAGGCTACCTTAAAACAGCGACAACTGACCATAACGAGCATCTAAAAACAATCCGACGTTTGACTTAATTTCTTTCAATTCCTCTTTGCAGTTTTTAATTGTGTCCTCTAACTCTCTCATGCGTAGGTAATCTCTTTGCATTTTTGCTTGTTCCTCCATGCTACCATATAAGTAATCAAATATTAACATTTGGTAGTTCAAAAACTTTTCCTTCAAATTATCTCTTACAGTGTTTGGGTTAATTAACTGAACCCACCTTAAAAACCCTTTTTTTGTGAAATGTATCATTTCACGAGTTTTTCCATCTTCTGCAACCGATGGTTTTTTTACCATTAGTTGAGCTAAATGAGGGTCATTTTTGAATAGTTTTTGTTGATTTGACCAGTCTAAACCGAAGAAATCGCATAGAGGTTTTGCCGAAATTACCATAGTTGAATCCATAACCACGGTACTTTTAAACATTTGAATTGCTGTATTTTCCATTTTTTTAGTATTTAATTGAATTGTCAATAAAAGATAAATAATTTGTTTTGCCCAGTATTATATGGTCTTGTACTGCCACATCAAACAAAGCCAGGGCATCAGCTACTTTACGGGTTACTCGCTTATCGGCAAGAGATGGGTTTACTTTACCCGATGGGTGGTTATGCACCAATATTACACTACTGGCAAGGGTGGTGCATACTAAGCTGGCAATCAGCCTAATGTCTGTAATGCAACTATTGCCATTGCCCATGCCAATAACTCTAAACCCGATAACCTCATTGGCACGGTTTAGGAGCATTACGGCAAATTGCTCTTGAATGGTGATGAGTTCTTTATCCCAATGAGCCATACATATTTTGTAAGCATCAAAAGAATGATTAATTACAGAGCCTTTCAGCTTGCGAGGGACGTACCGAACAGATAGCTCAGATACTTTAAAATTAAGAAGATTTTGCATTTGTTCTTTTGGATAGTTTAATGCGTTGAAACGACAAAACACGGTGCCGTTATTTCCGTTATCCAACCCGAACAGGGCAATTGTGTTCAAACAATTACGGGAACTTCGACACCGTGTTTTACCACTGGTATCATTAAAACTAAAAGGCACAAAAAAACCGCTAAGATTTGAGCGGTAGCGTCCGCTGTTCGGTATTGGATACTCAAAAGTAAAACTAAATTTCATAATTCCAAAATATTTACGATAAAACTTTTGCAGACACCCAAAGGCAGCCTATAACATGATATTGAATAAATTGGGGCAGATGGAATAAACCTAAACACCCGAATTTCTATTTAGCCGTTGGAAGTTATTGAACATTTGAGCCTTGAAGCCCCCAACTTCTTCAATATCTGTACGTTGTGCGATATGGCAGAGTAATCACCCTGCCATATCGAAACAACACTTGACAATTATTTAAGAGCTTCAACAATAGCACAAAAAAGTGCATCCTTTTTTTGTTGAAATTCAGGTAATTGCTCAAATGGAACTATGCAAGGATGCGTTTTTGCTTCGGCATCTTTTACATCACCATAAAACCAACCTGCATCAACTTTTTCTTGCATCCAAGAATTGTGTTGTGCATCGTGTCCAGCATCAGGATTTGCAATTTTAAAAGCTACACCTTTAATTGCACTTTCTCTTTGCCAGAACCTACGCTTACTCCCTCCGGCATGGGCCGCACCTGGTACCGCTATACCAGGCACATTTATGCCCGCACGGTCGCCATTCGGGTTCAATTTCTCTGTCATCTTTATATGAATTTAGAGGTTTAGGGGCCGTAGCCCCTTTGCCTGTAGCGTTAGATTCAAGGTTTTTCATTCTTAATCCTTGTTACCTCATCTCTAGTTGCCTTCGTAATCTTACCTAGAGCAAGCATAGATTTTCTTACTCGCGTACCTGCAGCAGCATTACCGTTTTCAAAAAACTTCTCAAAATCAGACTTGGAGGCATCCAAAATAGCCTGTAACTCATCAAATTGTTTCATAATAGAAAATTGTTAATTGACCCAGAGGGGTCGGTTTATAAATAATTCAAAAATTCAATCTTCCAGATACTCCTTCAGGAACCCAAATTCTTCTCGGTTTCACTTCCTCGATACTTATCCTTTCAGGAAAAACAATCTTGTTTTTTATGCAGTAAAACCGCCATGCTGCATCAGCATATATCTCATTTCTTACAGGCTGTGACCTATATTTTCTCACTTCTCCATCTTTTGTTTTAAACACAATCACGTACTTTTTCATATTTTTTAGTTTAGTTATTAATTTTCAATTCCAAGACAAAACCGCTTTATCAAATTCAAAACCTCAGGTTTACGATCAATCATTAAGTTAATTTTAACTGGAAACACCAAAAACTCTTTAACCTTATCTCGACTTAACACGCCTTTTTTTCCAGTCGTATAATTTTGAAGCTCTACAGCTTCTTCATTTTCAGAAACGATCCCGTATAAGTCACCTGATGTTTTACTTTTCAAAACTATATTACTCATCTCAGAAAGGTATTATTGATGTCTCAAGTATTTGTTCCTCTACTTTTTTAGATCTTATGTATAAGCATTCACGTGTCATTTTAACATCCGTGATCTTAAAATCACCATTTCTGTACTCCTCAACACTAACATGCTTCATTATACGACCATCTTTACCTATAAGGTCTTTAGGGTTAATAACATAGCCCTTAAACTGACAATAAGCCCGCAATCTATCCATAAATCCTTGAGGGCTGAGCGATCCAGATACTCGTTTTTTTGCGTCTTCGTATAAAGGGTTACGTTGAACGTAAGCATCGAGTCTTCCATTTTCGGGATGAAAAATCTCATCCGCCCATGCCATCATTCCAGGACCCATTCTTTGTAAAAGTATATTTCTCAGCACATTAGTATCGTCGCTTTCTATCTTACCGTGCAATAGCCAATTTTGCACACATCTACCAAACAGATTATTTGTCAAATTCCACTGATTAGTGTCAAAATCACTAAAAAGCGTCATTCCAAACTCATCCTTCGGTTGCCTTTCTTCTCTATATTCGCCATTAGGATTTTTGTGATAATAGTCCGAAAACGTCGTAAACCACATTCTTCTGCGAGTACTCTTGTCGTTTCTACTAGGAGCAAAATTACTCGTAATACACACCTTCGGGCTCACATCAAACTGCAGTACATACTCACTCATCCCCTTAGGATTAACAGGCAAAAAACTAGTAATTATTCCGTAGAAAAAATCAAAATCAATACCCTTCATCGCATCATCAACAAACAGATAATCGGTATGCTCAGTCACACCTTCCATCAGGTGTGGGTTGTCCATTTGTTTTCTGTCTCGGCCATTTATATACTTTGTTTTCATATATCGGCTCAATATCATATAGCTAATACTCTTGCCCGTACCGCCGTGGCTATCGTTTTCGTCCCCAATCCCGTCATTCATCTTGTAGTCCTGTACCCACACGGCATAAGCTTCGGCCATGTTTTTTTGGCGGTGAAGTAAATAACCAAAACTTTGCAGCTTACTCATCAATATCATTTTTTGCTCTCTCACCTCTTCGCCAGTAAGCAGCGGTCCATCTATGCTAAACTTATGTTCTATCTTGTAGGCTTCTTGCTCTGCAATAGGTAGCTTATCGAGCCTTTCTTCAAGCTCAAGTTTCCAGTGCACACGACTTGTATTAATAAGAAAGTTTAAAAAATGGCACTCTTTGTTTTTAATAACTATATCCCAGTTTTTTACACCTTCATTATCAATTTCTACAATCTCAAACAAAGGATCTATTATCTTAACATTATCAGGTATTACCTCATCTTTCCAGGTTACGGCGGGTACTTTTTCGTGTCGTATAGCTTGTATACCTCCTTTCGTTATTTTCCAAGTTTCATTCTCAAAAAACATCATCTGAAAGTCTTTAGATGTATCCGTAAAATCCAACTTTAACC
>JBOFGX010000113.1:0-6191 GCA_051649345.1 Leadbetterella sp.
CCTGAATTTTTTATGTAAAAGGATAAGCAAAGGGAAAAAATTCGGACAATTTTTCGCTTGTGGGTTTTTGGCTTGGGTCCGTCCGTACGGCTTTTTGACCAATCAAAAAGTAAGTTCCTCCTGAATAGTGCAGCCACCAAACCAGATTAAAGTACCGACTTTTTGTAGATTTTACTTATTTTCTGGTATTTATTTTCGATAAAAACTAGAATAATAAAATGATATTCAATTCTTTATGAGTATTTGAGGGACGACTAATTAATTATCCCCCTTGTATTGAGAGTATGATACTTTGGATTTTTGAGGTGTTTTTTGAAAGCCTTTATTGAATTGTAAGGTCCTTCATCTACAAACATATTTACGATCGTCTCCGGAAGGTCACCGCTTGGGTCAGAATGTATGATGTATTCACCATGCACTCCTTTGTCAGTTGGTGTGAATACCCATTTTGCGTAAAAATCTTTTATGCGGATATAATCTGGATTTTCAGGTATAGCCGTAGGCAGATTGGTATCTTCGGCTGTGACGACCTTGGAAGTTTTATTTTGAGAAACCTTGCTCAAGACCACTAAATCACGATCTTTTGCAGGCCAAGGCAAGTTGATCTGATTGTAGTATTTAGTAGTCATAAGATTGGGTTTCTCAAGGACTTTTCCAGATTTGATTTTGTAAATCCAAGATGGGAAAGCAGGTACATCTAGCAAAGCTTCTACCACAGTGCTCAGATTCGCATCAAATTCGGTTACAATTTTTACATCCTTCAGTTTACCTACCTTTCTATTGTATATCTTGATCCCATCATTATTTTTTACAAATTTCCATTCATCTTTTTGGGAAAAAGCAGAGGTGTACACAAGTACAGAGAACAGATAAAATAGAGTTTTCATAAACACGTGTTTGAATTAATATGCAGTAGTTTTTTACCAGTAAATATAGCTTGTTTGTCTTATTTTTTAACAAAACAAATCCTACTAAGTTTATCTTTGTAAAGCAAACGCAAAAGTCTTGGTTTCTCGTAAAAAGCATATACTTTTTTTCGTATTCATTTCTATTCTTCGGCTAGAGGCTCAAAAGCAGGATTCAGTTTTTACATTGAAGGAAGTACAAATTACAAATTTGGAAGGTGCTAAATCTGATTTTTTGGCCACGGGATCTGTTTCAAGAATTAGATCTTCTGATATAAAGAATACCTTTTCTTTTAGCCCTGCGGCGGTCATAAATCAGCTACCCGGTATACGACTGGAGGAGCGGTCTCCCAATAGTTATAGGCTCAACATCCGAGGGAGTACTATTCGTTCTCCATTTGGTGTAAGAAATGTGAAAGTATACTGGAACAGCATGCCTCTTTCAGATCCTACAGGCAACACTTATTTCAATGCCCACGATTTAGGATTGGTAAAATCCATTGAAATATTGAGAGGTCCGGCAGCAAGTGGGTATGGAAATGGGTATGGAGGGGTGGTAGATATAAAAACCCATGATCCCATTGATAGCACGAAAGTGGCATTGAGTAGCAATTTGGGAAGTTTTGGTTCTGCATACCTGCAAGGAGAAGCTAATTTTAAGACCTTTAAATCGAGAACAAAAATTGGTATTTCGGCTTTATCATCAGATGGCTATAGAGAGCATACACAGTCTGAAAGGATCAATTCGGTCTTGAATCACCAGTATTTTCATAAAAAAGCAATTTCAAGCTTCTCTGCCTTCTATGGCACAAATCAATATCAAACCCCCGGAGGGCTTACAGGTATTCAGAACGACACCAATAGGCTGATGGCAAGACCCGGAGTCAAACAAGCATTTGCAGGTATTTATCAAGAAACTTTCTTGGCGACGTATTCTTTTTTTAAGCCAATAAGTACAAATACGCATTACGAACAAACCGTGTTTTATGGTAAGTATTATCTTAGAAATCCAGCACTAACCAGCTATGAACGTAGACCTGAGCGGCAGTTTGGCTTGCGAGGCGAAATCAGGGCTCAAACCAAGCGATTTGTATATTGGCTAGGATATGAATGGAATACCTTTAATTCTGTTTTCAAAAACTTCACAAACAATGCGGGCAATGCAGGTGAGGTAAGATTTCAAGACGAGGTAAACTCATATTCAGCTTTTGTGTATTTCAAATCACTCTGGAAAATTAATTCTACATGGAGCGTGGAGGGAGCTATCAATCGGCCTTTGGTATATTTGCAAGTAGAAAGACAAAATTCACTCGCATCTATACAGCCGTATGATCTTAGTTTCTCTTCCGAGATACCCCTAACCACCAAGTTTGCTCTTCAGAAGGTGATTTCTAGCAGAGCTAATTTATATTTGAGATACAGCAATGGATTCAGTACTCCTACAGCAGCTGAGATCGTAAGTACGATTCAAAACAGTACCCAGGAGGAAGAGCTTAAAGTAGAGTATGCTCATAGTTGGGAACTGGGTGCCAAGTGGCATTCCAAATCTGAGTATATAAAACTAGAGTCTGTTTTCTTTCTTCAAAATATCAGAAATGCCCTTTCAAGAAGACTTACAGCCAATGACCAAGAGTACTTTATCAATGCAAATACTATTCAACAAAGAGGTTGGGAAAATTCCGCATTTTTCTATCTTCGTCCCATTCATACAGAACTTAAGCTTGCATATACTTGGAATAACTTCGTATACAAAGAATTCTTAAATGCAAATTTGGATTTTTCAGGAAATAAAATGCCAGGCGTGCCAAAAAGTACGTATTCTTTTCTTGTAAATTCTAATTTAGGAAAAGGAATTCAAATTGTTTCGAATCTACAACATATAGGTTCAATGTACCTAGAAGACGCGAATAAAGTAGAAGCAAAGTCGTTTTTTGTTTGGGATATACGTTTTGTGAAAAGTGTCAAGATCAACAAGGTCATGTGTGAAGGCAGTCTGGGTGTTGATAATGTTTTGGATACAAAGTATAGTTCTGGATCTGATTTTAACGCTTTTGGTGGGCGTTATTACAATCCCTCTTTACCTAGATTATATTTTCTTAAGCTGCAGGCTCGTATATAGTTTTTGACTTTTAAAAAAAACATGAAGACACTAGGTTTTATTCTATTATTAATGAGTATGGAATTAATCATTTCGCCTCCCGCTACATTCGAGATTCAAGGGCATAGAGGATGCCGTGGTCTTATGCCAGAAAACACCATTCCAGCGTTTTTGCATGCCGTTCAATTGGGCGTAGATGTACTGGAGCTAGATGTAATCATATCCAAAGATCACCAAGTCCTTGTATCTCATGACCCCTTTTTTGAGCCTAAAATAAGTATTTCTCCTGATGGAAAGGAGATCCTCAAAGCTGAAGAATACAATACCTATACTATGACCTATGCGGAAATCAAAAAGTTTGATGTGGGTACTAAAAAGCATATAAATTTCCCTGAGCAGGCAAACTTTAAGACGCATAAACCCCTTTTGAGAGATGTGATCACTGAGGTAGAACAATATTGTAAAAAAAATAAAAGGACTCCTCCAAAATACAATATCGAGTTAAAAAGTTTAGAGAAAGAGTATGATAAATCGCAACCTCAGCCTGCCATATTTTGTGATCTTATTCTGAAAACGATTGGACACACCATTCCCTCAGAAAAGCTATGTTTACAGAGTTTTGATTTCAATATTCTGAAACTGCTGAATAAGTATCGGGGAAAATCTAAAAAATTTACAATTTCTGCACTAATCGAACCAGAAGAAAACAACGAAATCAATATAAATATTGACAAATTGGGCTTTACACCCGATATTTGGAGTCCGCATTTTTCTGTTTTGAATGCAGAGCGAGTAAACAGATTGCATACTTTGAAGATTCAAGTGATTCCTTGGACGGTAAATTCTGTTGAGGATATGCAAAAAGTGAAAGCTTTGGGTTGTGACGGCTTAATCACGGACTATCCCAATAGGGCAATAAAACTATAACCTTAAGTTTCAAAAATTGAGTTTAATAAACGACGTCTTAGGTTTTTTTATCAAACGTAGGAGACTACGAATAGATGAGTTTAAGCGGTTTCCAGTAGAGACGCAGACAGAAGTATTTCAAAAACTTATTGAACGAGCTCGATTTACAGAGTTCGGTCAAAAATACGGTTTTGCCAAGATATCCACTATCAAGCAATTTCAAGAGTCTGTCCCCGTGGTATCGTATGAGGATTTTTATCCTTGGATAGAACGGGTATTGAAAGGAGAAAAGAACGTCTTGTGGCCTTCTGATATTTTATGGTTTTCCAAATCATCAGGCACAACCAATGCCAGAAGCAAGTTTATACCTGTGTCTGAAGAATCCCTAGATGAGTGTCACTATAGGGGAGGGCGGGATATGCTGACTTTATATTTTGAAAACAAACCCGATTCGCAACTGTTTGAAGGGAAGAGTATTTCAATAGGCGGTAGTTTACATCCCAACCCCTTCAATGATACCACACAAGTCGGTGACATTTCGGCAATTATAACCAAAAATATCCCTAAATGGGCCGAATTTTTCCGTATTCCTCCACCCGAAATTGCACTACTGGATAATTGGGATAAGAAAATGGAGGCTATGGTACGCCTAAGTAAACATGAAAATGTAACAGGCATAGCTGGAGTTCCTACTTGGACTGTATTACTATTAGAAAATGTAATGAAGGAGCTAGGGGCTTCAAACATGACAGAAGTTTGGCCTAATTTTGAAGTTTTTTTCCATGGAGCCGTTTCCTTCGCCCCTTACCGCGATATGTTCAAGAAGAATTTGTTTCCTTCCTCCAAAGTAAACTATTTTGAGCTTTATAACGCTTCGGAGGGGTTCTTCGGAATCCAAGATGATTTTGCATTGGAGGATCAAATGCTCCTCATGCTAGACTATGGAATTTTCTATGAATTCTTACCTGTGGGAGAATGGGAAAGCGAATACCCTCGCTCCCTTACTTTAGATGAGGTAGAGCTGGATAAAACATACGCCGTCGTGATTTCTACAAACGGAGGTCTTTGGAGATACAAGATTGGGGATACTGTAAAATTCACTTCGAGATATCCGTTTAGAGTCAAAATTGTAGGACGTACCAAGCATTTTCTCAATGTTTTTGGAGAGGAAGTGATGGTGGAGAATTCGGATTTGGCCTGGTCACACGTAGCTAAGGAAATGGGCTTTACCGTCAAGGAATACACAGGTGGTCCTATCTTTATGACAGACGAATCTAAGGGTGGGCACGAATGGATCGTAGAATGTCCGCACATCCCAGATGATATAGAGCTTGCCATTGTAGCTTTTGATAAGAAACTTCGCGAAATCAACTCTGACTATGATGCAAAACGCCACAAAGACATGGCACTGCAACTACCCAAAGTACATTTTGTGCCAGAAGGATCTTTTTACAAATGGATGGTATCCAAAGGTAAACTGGGAGGACAACATAAAGTTCCTAGGCTAGGAAACTCAAGAGAGTTAATTGATGAAGTTTTGTTTCTCTTAACCTAAGAAGTTATTCCCATTTTAGTTCAGATGAGCCAGTTTCTTGATAAGAAGAAGTATGACTTTCTGCTAATTCACTTTCTTCTTGTCTAAACTGAGAAAAATCTACATGAGGTAGTAATTCTTTCTTTATATGGGTAACAGTTTCATTTAAGGTTTCAAGCATTTTTTCTAAGTCTTCTTTGTAAACAAAGATTTTACTTTTTTCAAATGCCATCTCACCATTTTTTAAAACTTTCCTGCTTTCTGTTAAGGTAAGGTAATAATCGTTTCCTTTGGTCGCTTTCACGTCAAAAAAGTAGGTTCGCTTTCCTGCTCTTACTTTTTTTGAAAAATGTTTTTCATTATCTACATATTCCATCTTTTTTTCCGTTTAAATGTTTATTGTTGGTATCCAAATATAATCTTAAAGTAGAATAAAAAAATAATTTTTGTTAAAATTATTTAAAATTTATGATTATTTTTAAATGCTTTGTTTGATATTTTATATTTTCAATCATAGAATTGTTAAACAAAAATAGTAATTATTTTTTATCGTATTGTTTTATTAGTAAATTTTCAAGTAAAAAAAGCATGAAGTATTGGTGGTGTTTTATTTTTTTTGTTAATATTTCGCAAGTTTTTAGTCAACAAAACTTAATTGGCAAGCGGTTTAAAGGCTCAGTATCATACTATGATTCTAAGTTTGTTGGAAGAAGGACAGCAAGCGGTGAAGTTCTTCAAAAAGGAGGAT
>JBOFGX010000114.1:0-2569 GCA_051649345.1 Leadbetterella sp.
ATTATATAATTAAAAAATGACTTTAGAACAATACATCGCCAACATCAATGACCGTTACAAAAGAGGGAACGCCACAGAACATACTTTCAGAGGGGACTTACAGCAACTCATAGAAAGCCTCGTAACTGATGTGAAAGCAACCAACGAACCCAAAAGACAATCATGTGGTGCGCCTGACTATATCCTGACCAAAAAAGAAATACCCGTAGGATTCATAGAAGCTAAAAATATAGGCGATAACGACCTAGATGGAGTCAAGAAAACAGGTAACAAAGAGCAGTTTGACAGATATAAATCATCACTCGATAATCTCATTTTTACGGATTATTTGAACTTCCACCTCTACCGTGAAGGTGTATTTATTACAAAAGTAGCTATTGCAGAGCTGACAGATACTGGCATCAAAGCACTGCCTCAAAACTTTGATTCCTTTACCAATCTTATCAAAGATTTTTGTGTACATATTGGGCAAAATATCAAAAGCTCTAAGAAACTAGCCGAAATGATGGCTGGCAAAGCTCGATTACTCTCCGAAGTTATCGAAAAAGCATTGATAAGCGACGAGTCGCACCAAGAAGATAGCACCCTCAAAGACCAAATGTACGCTTTCAAAGATATTTTGATTCATGACATTACACCTAAGGGTTTTGCTGATGTATATGCTCAAACCATCGCTTATGGTATGTTTGCGGCGCGCTTACACGACCCTACTTTGCCTACATTTAGCCGACAAGAAGCAGCAGAATTGATACCAAAATCAAACCCATTCTTGCGCAAACTTTTTGGCTACATCGCTGGTCCCGATATTGATGACCGCATCAAATGGATAGTAGATAGCTTAGTGGATATTTTCTTGGCTTGCAATGTAGCTGAAATACTAAAAAACTACGGCAAAAGCACCAAAATGGAAGACCCCATTATCCATTTTTACGAAACGTTTTTGAGTGAGTACGACCCAAAATTGCGCAAAGCGCGTGGCGTATGGTACACGCCCGCGCCTGTCGTGAACTTTATCGTAAGAGCCGTAGATGAAATTCTGAAAACAGAATTTGACCTGCCCAATGGCTTGGCTGACACCAGCAAAACCAAGATAAAAGTGAACACCCAAATCACGAACAGAAGCTACAAAGACAATATACAAAAGCAAGAAATAGAAGTACACAAGGTACAAATACTCGACCCTGCTACGGGTACAGGCACTTTTCTGGCGGAGGTGGTGAAGCACATACACCAAAAAATGGAAGGGCAACAAGGTATATGGAGCAACTACGTAGAAAATCACTTACTGCCACGCCTCAACGGATTTGAGTTACTGATGGCGAGCTATGCCATGGCACACTTGAAGCTAGACTTGCTACTGACCGAAACGGGCTACAAACCCACACGCGACCAGCGTTTTAGGGTGTATCTTACCAATAGCCTAGAAGAACATCACCAAGATACGGGTACCCTTTTTGCCAATTGGCTTAGCTCCGAAGCCAATGAAGCCAATCATATCAAACGCGACTCACCTGTGATGTGTGTCATTGGGAATCCGCCGTATGCCGTAAGCAGTACCAACAAAAGCGAATGGATACAAAACCTAATCGCTGATTACAAAAAGGATTTGAAAGAACAAAGTTATAATTCATTATCAGATGATTATGTAAAATTCATTCGCTATGGGCAGCATTTTATTGATAAAAATGGAAGTGGAGTACTAGCGTATATCTCAAATAATAGTTTCATTGATGGTATTGTTTTTCGCCAAATGAGGAAGCATTTACTAGAGTCTTTTGATACCATTTACATCTTGGATTTGCATGGAAATGCTCAAAAAAAAGAAGTATGCCCTGATGGGTCAGCAGACCAAAATGTATTTGACATCATGCAAGGGGTGTCTATTAATATTTTTGTAAAAACAGGCAAGAAAAAGAAAAATGAATTGGGTAAAATTCTTCATTTTGATTTACAAGGTAAAAGAGAATTTAAATATGAATACCTTATTGGAAGTACACTAAAATCATTAAATTGGTCTGAATTAGTTCATTCAGAACCAAATTATTTCTTTGTTAAAAAGGATTTTAGTCAAAATATCACATATACAAAAGGGTTTAAAATTGATGAGTTATTTACAAATAATAATACTGGTCTAAATACTGAGTTCGATGACTTAGCAATTCAATCTAGTCAATTTGAAGCTGAAAAAGTATTGAAAATATTAAAATCTAAAAGTGAATTAGAAATAAGTAACATCTTAAAATTTAAGAAAGAACAAATTGAAAAAATAAAACAAGCCATTATAGATGTAAGCCATCATAATCCTCAGCTGGTAAAAATCAAGACAAAACCTTTTGAAGAAAAAACCTGTATATATACAGGTAAATCGAATGGAATTATGGGAAGACCAAGGCATGAGATAATGAAAAATATGTTAAATGGGAAAAATATTAGTTTGATTTCAATGAGGCAATATGCGTATGATGTTCCATATTATTGCTATACCTTTATTTCAAAAGAGATTGTAACTAGCAGATTATTTATAAGTAATAAAGGCTATTGTTCTATCTTCCCCCTCTACCTCTACCCC
>JBOFGX010000115.1:0-3242 GCA_051649345.1 Leadbetterella sp.
CAATAGTTGATGGTCTTTAGGTGTGTCTCCATACATACTTTGGGTTGACCATTTTTCTTTACTTACAGTTAAAAATCTCCATAGCACATAGTAACTGTTTCTACAAACCAAACGCTACATACTGATGTCCTTTGGTAGTGCCCAATTTTGTGCCTCCACAAGCAATAACGATATATTGTTTACCATTAACACTATACGTAGATGGGGTTGCAAAAGCCGCTGCAGGAAGTGAATATTCATATAGTAACTTAGCGGTTTTTGCTTCAAAAATACGGAGTTTGGCATCTTTGGTACCTGCGATTATCAATAAGCCACTTTTTGTAATAATGGGTCCTCCGTAGTTCTCAGAACCTGTTCCTTTAATTCCTTGGGATTCTAGTAATGGCTCGTTACCCAAAGGAATTTTCCAAAGATATTCTCCTGTGTTCAGATCTAAAGCATGAAGTAAACCATATGGTGGTTTTATCGCCGGCAATCCTTGCTTATCAACAAACCTTTCATAGCCTTTCATCTTGTATGCCAAGGGCTTGGTTTGTGATGTTGCTATGGCTCTTGGGTTTTTGGATTCATGACCCATTAAATAGGTTACAATTGCATTTTGTTCATCTCTGCTTACATGTCCAAACCCGGGCATCATCCCTCTTCCTTGCTGGATGATTTCCAATAACTTAGCTGAGTTATACCTTTTTTCAATTCCCACTAGGCTCGGATAACCTGCAAGCGGTTTTCCTGCCCTATCTTTCCCATGACAACTCATGCAATAAGCACCATAGACTCTTTCTCCAGGTGTTTCATTTTTCATTTTTTGTACTTTTTCCATGGTGCATATCCAAGGCATTTCGTTGGAGTTGAAATACATAATACCTTGAGGACTTACAGCAGCACCTCCCCATTCTGCACCTCCATCAATCCCTGGAAGTATGAGTGTTCCTTGCATACTAGGAGGATCAAACAACCCTCTTTTTGATTTACGAAATTGATCCAAAATTTCGGTGTAGTTTTCCGACTTGTCGTTCAAATCTGACTCCGTTAATTGGTACGCTTGTCTGCCAAATGGAGAGGGCTTGGAAGGAATAGGCTGCGTTGGCCAAGTATGCTCGCCTGCCAAATCGGACGCGGGTACAGTAATCTCATGTATATCAAAAACGGGTTTCCCAGTAAGCCTATCCCATACAAAGACATATCCTTGCTTTGTAATTTGAGCTACTGCCTTTATTTTTTTTCCTTCATGATTGATTTCTACTAAATTCGGAGGGGCAGGAGCATCTCTATCCCACACATCGTGATGGATAAACTGATAATGCCATTTGCGTTTACCTGTGCGAGCGTCCAAGGCGAGCATACAATTGGCATATAAATTGGCCCCTTTTCTATTGGCTCCATAAAAATCATACGAAGTGGAGCCTGTAGGAGCAAAAACAATACCCAACTCTCTGTCTATCGCCATTCCTGCCCAAGAGTTGGCACCCCCTATTTCAGGATTTTTGTAGGCATCCTTTGGAAAAGTCTCATAGCCAAATTCCCCTGGATGGGGAATAGTATGGAAAACCCAAGCAAGCTTTCCTGTTAGAATATTATAAGCTCTTATATAACCGGGAGCAGCCATTTGCTCTTCCGCTACGCGGGTAGGCATGATTATCAAATCTTGGTATATCGTTCCCGGAGTATTTGAGATTACAAATTTATCTTTGGCAGAAGGGGGTAATCCAAGATGTAAATCTACCTTTCCACCCGATCCAAAACTGGATATTGGTTTACCTGTTTTCGCATTTAATGCCCAAAGATGGGATCCCGCAGTAAACAAAATACGTTTGTCTTGCCCCCTCTCCCAATAACTCACACCTCTAGAGGTATAGGCCCAGTATTTTTTGGAATCTCCAAACCTCCAAATCTCTTTTCCCGTAGCTGCATCTAATGCAAATGGCTGTACGGTTGACGATACGCCGTAAAGAATACCGTCTATTATCAAGGGATTTGCTTGGATTTGACCGGAATCAGGTAAATTGTATTTCCAAGCGATTTGAAGTTTATCGGCATTTTGAACATTTATTTGGCTTAGACCTGAGTAATGGTTTCGGGAAGGACCACCGAGGTATTCTGGCCAATTTTCGTTGGACTCTGGGATAAACCTATACGCCGATGAAGCCAAGAGAGAAATACTTAGTAATATAAGAAAAATATATTTTGTATTCATCTCAAATAAGTGCTGTTTGTATTAGATTAAAAAAAAAAAATTCATTCTGAAAATCAGAGAACTAAAGTCACAATTTATAACGAAGAGCCACTAAAATTGCTAAATTCTAAAAATTTATTTAAGTCTCTTTCTATTTCTTTATAACTTAAATCAAAATTAGAAGCATCCAATTCTATATAATTACCGTTTTTAAGGTGGAAAACAATATAATTCTTATACCTTGCCCTACCCAGAAAATATTTTATTTCTGAATACGACTCAATATGATCTATTTTATTCCATGAATATTCACCCTCGTTTTGGAAAATAATAGATTGGTTTGTTGCAATAATTTCAAACAGATTTTCTTCTTTATTTAATTTTTTAAAAAAAAAGAACCCACCAATCCCATAAAAAATCAATGTTAATAATGACCCTATGAGATAATTTTCATTAAACAAAATGGATAACCCAATCAATAAAATCGGAAAAATACAGATACCATATATTAAATAACCTATATGCTCAACATTTTGAACTTTTAAAGTTTTCATAGATTTTGAGTAACTCCCTCCTATTTTAAACAAAAAGTACTTTTAGATTTTAAATTTTTGTATCGTCTTAGTTTCCCAAGAAAAACGAGAATCGTCAATTTTTTTGATCAACTTTCTTCTCTTCCTTCATAACCTGCGTGATTTCATTTAGTTTTTGGACTTTGTAATTGAAATCACCTTTGAGGGTATTGCGTATATCTTGTAGATTTTGTAAGGTTTCTTGGATGTTTTCGGGTAAAATCTCTTCTAGTATTTCACGGAAACGTTTGGCAAAGGTGGGTGATTTTCCATTAGTAGATATACCAATTTTAAGATCGTCTTTAATGACTACTGAGCTAAGATAAAAGTCGCATAAATCGGGTGTATCTGCAATATTAACGAGAATTTTATGTGCCTTGCAATCATTACGGACTTGAAGATTTACTTCTTTGCTATCTGTACCAGCTATCACAATGTCTTTGCCTTCCAAAAACTTGGAATGATACGGCTCATGAAAAACGTGTATTGTATGATGC
>JBOFGX010000116.1:0-14080 GCA_051649345.1 Leadbetterella sp.
CAGTATATATTTAGTAATTAACACTTTGCTAAATATGTTTATTTATTTAACTTTGTACTGCTATTAGCTACAAGGCTAAAAAAAAATACCAAAGGTTTATATACTTAAAATGAAATTTTTTTATCCACTCTTTGGGATATTTCTATTCTGTAAGTCGTATTCTCAAACAACGGAAACGCGTGGATTGAACTATAAGAGATTTTCGGGTATTGGCGGTACCTCAATCTCTGATCTTACCTCTAGTTCAAAATATCCAAAATCTCCCGATCAGTATAATGTGATTTCATCATTTGAGACATCTAGTGATATAGCAAATGAGTTTGGAGCAAGAATTTATGGATATTTGGTAGCTCCAAGTACAGGGAATTATACTTTTTGGATTTCTGGAGATGATAACGTAGAGCTTTATTTAAGTACAGATAATAATCCTAACAATAAACGTCGTATCGCTTACCATTCTACCTACACCAATAGTAGAGAGTGGAACAAAGTATCTACTCAAAAGTCTTCTCAGATTTCATTAACAGCCAATGTTGTGTATTTTATTGAAGCCTTTCAAAAGGAAGGTAGCGGCGGAGATCACTTGGCTGTTGGTTGGGCTAAGCCCGGTCAAGCTACTACTAGTCCTAGTGAGGTGATACCTAATTCAGCTCTTAAAATATCACATAATGATAATATTCCTCCTTTTGTCCCTACAGAAATAGTGTCTTCAAATATTGGGCAAACCACTGTTAAGTTTACTTGGGAAATGCCAAGTGATAATTTTGATGTGTGTTCCTACGATTTATTTCAAAATGGTAATAAGATAAATACATCAGCAATTACATCTGTTTCTTATACTGTAACGGGATTGAAACCTGGTAAAAGATACGCATTTACTATTTCTTCAAGAGATCCTGCGGGTAATATGAGTTCGCAAAATGAATCCACGCGTATTACCACTTCCCTGCCTACAAATGGGGGCGAGCAATTTTCTCAACGGACAATAATGGCAAACCAAAGTATGCCTCACGAGCTGGTTTTGGCTCCTGATAATAATTTATGGTTTATTGAAAGATTTTCTGGAAAGGTTAGTTTTACAAATCCAAATGTAGCAAGGCCCGTCAAAACTACTGTTTTAACATTAGGATCCAAGATGGTACGAGGAGGAGGCCAGGATGGGCTTTTTGGGTTAGCTCTCCACCCTGATTTTGCTCAAAACAAGCCCTTTGTATATCTTGCCTACACATATGAGTCAACTAGTGCAACTATTCGAAAAACTAGAATAGAACGGTATACTTTCAATTCCAACAACAATACTTTGGGGTCACCTGTAACCATTCTTGAAAATATACCTGGAAGTAATGATCACAATGCAGGAAGATTATGTATTGGACCAGATAAATTCCTGTTTTACACCGTAGGAGACATGGGAGCAGGGCAATTTGATAATAGTGGTAGAGATAATAATTCTCAAAATTTGAATAGTTTAGAAGGTAAGATCCTTCGGTTTAATTCGGAGCTGGTCAATGGATCTTGGATACCCAACAGCAATCCTTATTCTACCAATGGAGCTAAAAATGCTATATTTTCTTTGGGTCATAGAAATGCACAAGGTTTAGTTTGGGGGAATGTATATGGCGAAAAGTATCTTTATAGTAGTGAACACGGTCCCTATAGTGATGATGAGATCAATATAATCCAGTCAGCCAAAAACTACGGATGGCCGCTTGTGGTGGGGTATGCAGATGGTAATTATAACGGACGTACTGTAGGAGGTAATACCATAAGCAACGAACAAACCAACGGCACCAATATTGGTCACAAAGGCCCAATTCATAGTCTTTTCGCTAGTATATCGCCTCCTTCACAAGATGATAACTATATGACTTGGCCCAGTGTGGCACCTAGTGGTATGGACTTTTATGGTTATAAGGATGGTATACCAGGGTGGAATTACTCTTTATTGATTGCACAACTTAAAAAAGGGGCAGTTTGTAGATTAAAATTAAGCGATGATGGAAAAACTATTACCTCAGATACCATCCAGTATTTTAGAGGCAAGGGTAGATTTAGAGATGTAGCGGTTTCTTCAGATGGACTTAAAATTTACGTCGCTTGTGATTCTTCAGGGCAGACTTCAGGACCAACGGGTGATGTAGTTAATTCTCCTTCTAATCCGGGGTCAATTCTAGAGTTTACATATGTTATGCCTACTTCTGGTAGGTTGGCTTATTCGGAGGATCCCATAAATAAGCCTTTGTCTCCCACTCCTAAAGAATTCAAAGGTCAAGTTGAATACAATGTACAAGAACATGGTTTAGGAGAAGGGTCTTTTGTTCACATGGTAGACCTGCAAGGCAATTTTATTGCTTCCCAAGTTGTCTCAAGTGATATTGTTACGTTTGACATAAAGAACGTGCCTTCGGGAGAATATGAGCTAAAAGCTCATACCAAACGCGGCAAATTGGTGGATGTTAAAAGAATACGAGTTTCCAATTAATATACTTGAGGAACTAAATATCTATATTTTGTTTTTTTCTGTCGCCTTTAAGCTAAAATCAAACTCAATAGGCTTTTTACAAATTTTAGTAGGTGTGATCTTACTTTTTTCTGATCTTCGTACAGATCATATGGACTATGGAAAAAACGATAAACATTGTGGGGGCAGGGATTGGTGGATTGACAACGGCTTTGGCACTTAAGCAGAAAGGTATATGTGTTAATATTTTTGAAGGCTCTTCGGAAATCAAGCCAGTAGGTGCTGGAATTATCCTCGCGAATAATGCCATGCAAGTTTTTCAAAAACTGGGTCTACAAGACAAAATTGAAAAAGTAGGGAATAAAATTTCGTGTATGAAAATTACAGATGAAAAGCTCAATGATATTTCTGTAGTTGATTTGACGGAATATGAAAAAACGTACGGTGTTCAAAATATAGCAATACACCGAGGCGAACTTCAAAAAATACTGGCCAGCGAAATTGGCTTTGAAAATATAAATCTTTCGAAACGGCTTTCTAGAATTGAGAAAGGGGAATGCTATAAATTAATATTTGAGGATCAGTCTATCGTAGAAAGCCAAGTGATTATAGGTGCGGATGGGATTAATTCCGTGATCAGAAACCAACTTTTTGAAAAAAGCAGTATTCGAAATGCCAACCAGACGTGTTGGAGAGGAATATGTGAAATCGATTTACCTCAAAAGTACAATTTGGAGCTTAATGAAGCTTGGGGAAAGGGCAAACGGTTCGGTTTTGTAAAAATCAGTAATAAAAAAGTGTATTGGTATGCTCTTGCTAGCTCCAAAAACAAAGATCTTGCTCATATCAATTTGGAAGAATACTTTAAGGAATTCCATGAGGATATTTTAATTCTTATAAAGGCGACTGCAAAAGAGCAAATACTAGTGAGCGATATACAGGATTTGAAATCCATAGAAACCTGGCATTGTGAAAATGTATGTTTAATTGGGGATGCTGCACACGCTACTACACCCAATTTAGGGCAAGGGGCATGTCAAGCCATTGAGGACGCCTACGCCTTGGGTAAATTGCTTAGTAATGGATTTTCTATTGAAAATACCTTTAAAGATTATGAAAGAATTAGACGTAAAAAGGCAAATAAAATTGTAAATACAAGTTGGACTTTAGGGAAAATCGCTCACTGGGAAAATCCAATTTTAGTTTGGTTGAGAAATACGGCTTTTAGGTTTACGCCAAATTCTGTAAACAAAAAACAAATGGACGAAATATTTAAATTAACCAGTGGATTGTGAAAATTAAAAGAATCTTCAAATTCAGATTAAATTATAAATTCCATTAAAATCTCCCAATGACAATATTGTATAGTTTTCTCTATTTAGTTTTTATTTTGTTTTCGCAAACTTTGCAATCAAGTGTTGTAGGAGTTCAAGATGGAGATACAATTACCCTTCGGATGGTAGGTACAGATATTGCTACAAAAAACAGAAAAAATAAGAATCTTAGAGTCCGACTAATGCACATTGATTGTCCTGAAAAAGGGGAACCGTATTATCAAGCAGCTAAGAGTTTTACCAGTAAAATGTGCGTAGGAGGTTCTGTAACCATCGTTCATGATGGTAAATACGACAAATACGGTAGGTTGCTAGGCGAAGTGATTTTACCTAATGGGAAAAACTTGAATAAAGAATTAGTAAAAAATGGACTAGCCAAGCACTTTAAGAAGTACAGTTCGGATTACAAATATAGAGAACTGGAAATTCAGGCTAGAATGGGTAAACTTGGAATTTGGTCTGTGGAATAAGCCTATAAAAAGAGATAAATCGCCTTATTGTCTTGGTTTCATTCGATAGTGTACCTATTCTAGCCCTATTTTCAATATGTTAAAAATCCTTAAAAGTTAAAAATTTAACCGTACAATTCTCTATTTTTGAAAGATTCTCCTCGAAATGAATAAGATAAGGCTAATAATTGGATTTATGGTAATCGCCATGGGATGCTTGGTGGCATTTCAGTGGTTCTGGATTGAGGGCGTAATGGGTCAGGCAAGGGATATTTTTCATAAAGAAGCACAGCAAGCCATAAATGCTACGGCTATTAAAATTGAACAAGAGGAAATTACGTTTTTGACAAAACAACGAATAGACGAGGCAGAGCGTAGGACTTTATTAGAAAAATTGTCCAAAGGTTCTAATGCTCACTTTATAGAGCAAAAAGATGGAATGATAAAAATTATCTCTAGTGAGAAAATTAATTATGAAAAAGCAAAAAGTAGTGAGACTAAATCTGATGTTTTAAGCGAAAAAAAACTTAATAACACAGAAAATAGTTCATTAAAGTTCCAAGGAGAAAAACTAAATTCCAATACAAGGTATTATGAGAAGCTTGCCAAAGACTATGAGAACAAACAAAATTCTTTGGCCGAGTTGTCAAAGGTACTATTCTCTGATACCACTCAGTCTGAATCTGAGAAACTCCGTAAAATGAAAATTCTTTCTAATGTACTAGATGATTTAGAAACTGCTCCACGCAACCTTAAGGAACGTGTAAACTATCAATTAATAGATACTTTACTGAAGAAAGAGCTAATAGCTAAAGGTTTACCAAAGAACTATACGTTTTGGGTTTTTGATGGTACGAAACAAGTTATTGGCGGGGATCAAAAAGTAAGGATGATGGATTCGAAATCGGGATTTAAAGCTTTTCTGTTTGGTAATCAGGGGGCGAAGAGTAATCAGTATTTGTGGGTTGAGTTTCCGAATGAGAATACATATATTTTACGAAAAAATCTAAACATTTTGCTTTCTGCCATCATGCTTCTGGTATTTATCGGAGCTATATTTTATTATGCTATTTCCATGATGTTGTCACAATCCAAGCTTGCCGTTATAAAAAATGATTTTATCAATAATATGACCCATGAGCTCAAAACACCCGTGGCTACTATTCAGTTGGCAGTAGAAATGCTCAAAGATGGTGATCTTAGTTTGAATAAAGACATGTCGAATCGATATTTAGATATAGTTCAAGATGAAAACAAACGATTGGCCTCTCATGTAGAAAAGGTCCTCAATATGGCTCGCTTTGATAAGGGAGATATAAAACTGAATCTGGAATCTCTAGAACTTATGCAGATCATAAACGCAGCATTGGATCATCTTAAGCTCCAGATTGAGTCGGTAAATGCTGCTATTACCATTCAAGCAAGCCACACTATTTATTATGTTCTGGGAGACAAAGTTCACCTCACTAACATCATCTTTAACTTGGTAGAAAATGCACTTAAGTATTCCAAAGACAAGCCCGAAATAGAGATTTCAGTGGAGTCTAGTGGAGAATATGTAAAACTCGTAATTGCAGATAACGGCATAGGAATTCAAGAGGATCATGTTTCTAAAATTTTCGATAAATTTTACAGGGTTCCTACGGGCAATCTACATAATACAAAAGGCTATGGATTGGGTCTCAGTTATGTGAAAAATATGATAGAATTACACAAGGGTAAAATATCAGTTTCTTCTAAAAAAGGCTTAGGTACTCAGTTTACTATTTTACTGAAATGTATTTAGCATTTTAAGATAAAAATCGCTTAAAGTACTGTTTAATTTATATAGCTTCGATTTTAATATGCTTTATTTTTAGATATTCAAAAATAGACTTTCGGGATAATTCTATCCCATAACCAGAGTTTTTCCATCCAACATAGGGTGCATAGTTTGTGTTTACAGCACCATTATTTATACAAACTGTTCCCACCTCCAACTTTTCGGAAAGCTCTTGTGTAGTTTTATAATCTTTTGTGAATCCGTATGCTACTAATCCATATTCTGAGGCATTCGCTTTTTCTATAGCTTCTGCTAGATTTTCTACTTTTTCTATGGCTATAAGAGGACCAAATGTCTCTTCTCGCATAACTAACATATCAGAATTACAATTGTCTAGAATAGTAGGCAAGAAATAATTACCATCTGCAAAAAGATCTCCTTCGGGAGGATTTCCTCCCAAAACAACCCTTCCTCCTTTGGAAACTGCGTCATGAATGTGATTTTGGCATCGGATTATGCCCTCTTTTGTAGTCATGGGTCCAAGGTCAACATTTGGATCCGAAATCCCATCTCCAATAGTGAGTTTTCGTGATAATTCTATCAATTTTTCTAATAGAGCCTTATATATGTTTTTGTGTATATAGACTCGATTTATACTTGAGCAAGATTGTCCCATATTCCGGAAACCTTTATATACGATGGTAGTAGCAGCATTTGCAATATCGGCGTCTTCACATACTATAGCTGGGCAGTGCCCTCCTAGTTCAAGCGTAATCTTTTTAAGATGGGGAGCTGTCATTTCTAGTATTTTTTTGCCTGTAGAAACAGAACCCGTTAGGGCCACTTTTTTGACATCCTCATGTTTAACTAGAGCTATACTCCCTTCTAAATCTGCATGTATTATTTGAACAACCGAACCTGGAATACCTCCTTGTATAAGGGCTTCTACAAATGCGGTGCTACACATTGGCGTATAGGGAGAAGGTTTTACTACTGCTGTGCAGCCTGAAGCTAATGCCGGGCCTAATTTCCAAGACAATAAGGACAAGGGGTAGTTCCAAGGCGTAATGAGGGCACAAACACCTATCGGATAATATTTTACGACACTTGTTACCCCGATTTTTTCGGTAGGATGGGTTTCTCCTTCAATCCGGACTCCCTCAGAAGCATAATAGTCAATTGTGTCACACGATCCCAACACTTCTGAGGTACATTGGGATAATGGTTTTCCTTGTTCTTGAGCCATCAAATGACCTATTTTTTGGGCTTGGGTACGTACGTAAGCCGTCGATTTCTTTATAGTGGACTCCCTTTGATATGCCGTAAGTTTAGACCAGCTTTCGAAGCCTATTTTAGCAGCATTTACTGCTTCTTCTACATCTTTAATTCCAGCAACAGTTACACTACCTATATACTTTCCTGTAGCTGGGGAGATTAGGTCTTTCGTTTTATTGGACAAAGAGGGTATTTTTTCTCCATTTATAATATTATTATAAATCGGACTTTCTAAATCATTCATAGTTCTTTTTTCTGTAACCTTTTAATTTGTTAATCGTTAAATGTATAGATTGTGTGGAGTACTAAACTGTATCTTGTTTATATAAAATTAGTTAATGAATCTTGTATATACAAGCTTTTCTGATTAAACTATTATTTTGATAAAAAAAATGTTAGTATGAAAAATTGTCTGATTGGGTTAAAACAAAAAAGGCCAACCTTTCGGTTGACCTTTCTATATTTCTATAGATCACTATACTAAAGCATTTTTTTGCTAATCAAGTATTCAGCTATTTGGACGGCATTGGTAGCAGCACCTTTTCTTAAATTGTCTGCTACTATCCAAAGATTAAGAGTATTTGGCTGAGATTCATCTCTTCGGATACGACCTACAAATACTTCATCCTTACCATGAGCATTGATAGGCATAGGATAAACAAAGTTAGCGGGATCGTCTTGAACAACTATTCCTTCTGATTGAGCCAATATATTTCGAACCTCAGAAAGATCAAAGTCATTTTCAAACTCAATATTTACGGATTCTGAATGACCTCCAATAGTGGGAATACGAACAGTAGTAGCCGTAACTTTGATACTGTCATCACTCATTATTTTGTTTGTTTCCTTTATCATTTTCATTTCCTCTTTTGTATACCCATTTTCTTGGAATACATCTATGTGAGGAAGTACATTGAGGTCTATTTTATGTGGGTACACTTTTGCCACACTTTCATCACCCGTCCGTTCAGCAAAAAGTTGATCTACGGCGGCTTTTCCTGTGCCTGTAACAGACTGGTATGTACTTACAACTACGCGTTTGATTTTGTATTTTTCGTGTAAAGGCTTCAAAACTACCACCATTTGTATAGTGGAGCAATTGGGATTTGCAATGATCTTGTCGGTTACTGAAAGTTCGTGAGCATTTACCTCTGGTACAATAAGCTTTTTACTTGGATCCATACGCCAAGCAGAAGAGTTATCAATAACAGTGATGCCTGCTTCTGCAAATAGTGGTGCAACAGCGGTTGAGGTGCTACCACCTGCTGAAAAAATAGCAACATCGGGCTTTAATGAGATAGCTTGGTTGTATCCTACTACGGTATATTCTTTACCTAAGTATTCAACTTTTTTACCAATACTACGCTCAGATGCTACTGGAATGATTTCGGTAACGGGGAAATTGCGTTCCGCTAATACCTTGAGAATTTCGCCACCCACTAGACCGGTGGCTCCAACTACGGCTACTTTCATGATGATAAGAATGTACCCCCCGACCCATGGCAGGGTATTTAGTTTAACAGCAAAGAGAGAGGTCTATTCTCTTTGTTTTATAATTAAATGGGTCCAATCTTGAGGGATTTCAAAATTGGGAATGCAAAATTAAAAAAAATAATGCAAAATTTAGTATTTACATTTCAAAATAAAATGTATACCTGAAATGTTCAAAGTCGAAAAATCATAAAAGACTGGAAGTATAAAAATTTACACTTTTGATCGATGTTCAGGTGTGATCTAGAAAATTCACATTGTTTTTTGACTTACGAGCCCAATTCTTTTATCATATTCTCATTTTCTTTCATTTGCTCAAAATTTGACTTTGTTTTGGTGTAAAAAAGCCAAAATGTCCAAACGAATAGTCCAGATTTCATAATATCATATAGATAAAAATACAACTTTTCTTCGAAAAAAACTTTGTTCTGGAAATAGTATGCTAGCTTTAAAAAATAGTAAACAAGAACCAATGCTAATTTTAGAAAATCTAGAATATATTTTTGAGGCTTACGAAAAAAATGTAGCGAGTACAGTAACCATAAAAATAAAATACCACTAACCTTAAAGTATTTTGAGAAGTCATAATGCATAATATGGAAAACATCACCTAAGATGTATATCACCAAACTTAAAGCTATCAGTATAAAAGCAAACTTTTTTCGAATCAATGTTCCTTCTTTTACCATTAAGGCAATAGCTACTAGTTCAGTATAAAGTTTATATGGAATCAGATTATGTGGAGGAAAATAGTGTTTTAATGAGTCAGAAAAGGAAAAAAGTTTAGAAAGTACTACTAGGATACTCCAAAACAAAAAGAATATGAGTATTCCTAAAGTAATTTTCTTAATTTTTTTATTCACGGTTTATTCTATATTTACGTCTATAATTCTGGTAATTTTTACTTGTAAGGACAAAAGGGCTATTGATCTTTAAAAAAAAATTTATAGAAAGACCACAAAGTATAATCAAAAAGACTATTAAGCTCTATTTTTTGATTTTTGCAGCCTATAATTCACTCGAACTATTTAATTGATACTAAATTTTTTCTACTTTCCCAGATACTATTGATCTATAAACGGCCTCAACTACTCGTATGTCTCTTAGGCCCTCTTCACCAGGTACAAGCATAGGTTTTTTATCTAGAATTGAGCGGGAATCATTATCCATTTGCAATGGCTGCTGACTAGGAAGTGCAAAACTGATTAGCGTACCATCCGACATACTTCCCTTGTTGTTGCCGTATCCTGATTGCGGCTCCATCATCAAAGAGCCTTTTTCGTAGCTTACTTTGAGATAGTTCATGGACATGCCAAAGCTTGTCTGGCAAGCTGCTCTTGCTCCACTTGGAAACTCCATCTGAAACATGACAGTTTCTTCTACTTCCTTATAAATATCTGGACGAAGCGTGTAAGCTTGGGCTAAAACAGAAATGGGTTCCTCACCCGCGGCCATTCTAGCTCCTTGAATAGCATATACTCCCATGTCAGCAAGACAGCCACCACCCATTGCTTTTTTAAACTTCCAGTGGTCTTTTCTGCCATCAAAGTATCCAGCAGCAGAGTTTATCATCATAGGCTTCCCAAAGGGTCTATCTTTAGCTACTTGTTTTACTTTTTGAAGATTGGGATCGTGCTGACAACGGTATCCTATTGACAGCATAACTTTGTTTTTGTTGCAAGCGTCAATCATGGCTTGGCAGTCAGCGACAGTAGGTGCCATGGGTTTCTCACACCAAATATGCTTGCCCGTATTGGCCCCCCTAATTGTAAATTCTTTATGCATACTGGGCGGTAATACTACGTATATTACGTCAATATCCGGATTGTTGGCAATTTTATCAAAGGACGAGTAATCATAAACATTCTTCTCAGCTAGACCATATTTTGCCTGCCAATCCTTGGCTTTTTCTGGGCTACCTGTAACTATAGCTTTTAACTCGCAATATTGTGTTTTCAGTAGGGAAGGGGCAAGAATATCTTTGCTATAATATCCTAATCCAACGAGGGCTATTCCTAGTTTTTTTTCTGGTCTTGGAGCTGCTATACTCAAAGGTGAGAAAATTGTACTTGCAGCAAGTAGTCCAGTTCCTTTTATAAAATCTTTACGTTTCATGCGTCTTACTATTTTCAAAGGTTGATTTTGAATCAAATATAAACTAAATCAGGCAAAAAAAAGCACCTCATGCGATATTACATAAGGTGCGAAAAGTTTCTGAGATGTTAGCAACAAATAATAATGGTACTAAAAGTTAACTTGTGCTTGCAAGCGTAAAAGATTACCTTTTTGAATATTGCCTTCGAATTTCTTAGTGGGATTTTTCTTTTCAAAATCGACTTGTACTGTATAGTCATCAAATCTCCTTTCAGACATTGTATACATGGCTACGAACTCGAAATTTTTCGAAGGCTGCCATTCTATACCTAGCTCATATTCTTTTACGGTGTAGCTTCGGGCATCTCTTTCATGCTTTTTACCTCCGTCATAATATTGTCCTCTGAAGAACGGGAAAATTGTGTGCCCCTTGCTTTGTATCATGTAAGAAACCGTTACAAACCCTCCTTTTAACTTTTGGTTTTCTATTCTTTTTGTTGCGGGATTGTACTCTGGACCTGTACCAACATTGTATTCAGCTAAAATCCCTAAGGGTTTAGGGTAGATATTCAACGTACCTGCAATTCTACGGTCAGTAAATAAATTTTTGTAGGTAGAATCGTTAAAAGACTTTATCCCACTCGATAATTGATCTGTTCCCATTTCCCAATTTCCTGTATAAGCCTGTATACTAGGCTCAATTACTTGATTTTTTACGGCAAAGGGATAGGTGATCCTCGCTACCATATGTGGTTCATCATTGAGTTCTGGTCTGTTGGCCGTTTGACCATTATAAACACCAAAAGCAAAAACTCCGTAGTCGCCAGAACCCTTAAATCCGTCTTTTACAAATGATGCAAACTGGTTTCTAATTTTCTTAGGGGCATACATAAATACAACACCCAAATCACGTTCATTACTTAGGGCACTATTTAGTGCATCATTTCGATCCAGCGGCAGCCTGTTTTGACTAGATTGCATATTTTCAAATCCAAAAGGAACCTTGCTTTGTCCAATTCGTATTCTGAATTCATTTGATTTGTCCAAACCTACATCAAAGTAAGCATCTCGTAATTGCCCAAAATGTAAACCCGTTGTACTGGCAGAGCTGGCAAAGTCTGGCTGTAAATAGAGATACACTTGTTTGCTTAATTGCCCACTAAATATAATACGAGTACGTCTAATAAAAAAACCGCCATCTCTACCTATCGATCTGTCACATTGTTCGCATTTTAAATCAGGATTAGTTTCCAGTAATCTATTGTAACGCACTTGCACGTATCCTCTGATCGAAAAGTTATTATACCAAGGAGTGGTGGGTTTAGGAGAATGGACGATAGTTTTGGTTGTGTCTTTTTTTACTTCTTGTCCTATCATTTGGAATGTAGCTAAAAAAAGGAATGTAAAAATGTAAAAGGGTTTTATTGGTTTCAAATTTCCGTAATTTTTGTGCAAAATTAAGAGAACAAGAATGTAATAACCTTCTGATAAAACACATTTAACAATTTCTTAATATTGACAGCAAAGACTATGAAAGTCTAAAAAAAGTCTCTATGATTGAATGTTTATAGGAATTAATTTTAGGTAATAATTATCTAGACGGCATTATAAACTACAAAAAAGATCTCCCCGCTTAGGTGTAGAATAAATCACCGGCAGGGAGACGCGTTATAAATCATGGCTATGATTTTGAAGTTGGATGTAGTAAAGAATGACTTTACCGTTTCGAAAGTAAAAGTTGCTTTAGTTTGTAAGGCGGATAAATAAAATTGTGATTTTGATTTAACGGAAAAGACTACGCGAGTTGGTTATTTCTACTGAGTGCAAAGTCAAACATCAATTTAAAGTCTTTTTTTCTTCTTCGAGACAGAAGAATTGTTTCGTGATTCGTTAGCTCCAACGTAGTCTTTGTATTCTTTAAGTTTTCAACATTTACAAAATCCATATTCACAAGAAAGGACTTGTGAGTACGAAAAAAGCATTCATTTTCAGATAATAAATCCTGAAATATTTTTAAAGTGTATGAAAACAAAAGCGTTTTGCCATCCTCAAAAAATATCTTCGTATAGTTTTGTTCCCCCATTAGATATACAATTTTTTTGAGGTTTAAAGAGTACTTTTCATGTAAAGTCAATTTCTTCTTAGTTTTCATTTTTTTTCTAATTTAAATCTTTTACTTTCCTAATTGAGAGTTCAAATTTTGAATGTTTTTGGTCAGATTATGGAGAGGAATGAGAATTTGGCAATCTTTGATTAGTGTATGGTAGGAAATCGGGATTATTTGGTTGTGGGTTTTATTGATAATAGCAAAGAAAAAGAAAGCCAATAATCTTACTATATTTGTAAACTATTTTATCTATTTTAAACTGTGAACAGCAAAAACATATTTTTTTTATTCGTATTATCATTTTTGATGGGAGGATATTATACCTCTTTAGCCCAAACTAAGGGAACACTTAAAGATAAAAACGGTCAAATAATTAGAGGTACACCTATGATGCTAGGAGGGAACAATACTGTTATGAACAGTACTCGCTTTACCGAAGACTTAGCCAGCTGGAATTTAGCAAAAACCTTACATATTAATACTGTTAGAGTATGTTGGATAGATCCTTATTATGCGGATAGACCGGAATGGGGAGCAAACTCTACTCAGGCACAAATGATTGCTTGGTATGATAAAGCTGTAGCAAATGCTACTGCAACTGGGATGAATATCATCATTAATTACCATAATATTGGGGAGCAAACAAGGACATTTAGTAATCCTACTCTGGATATGAGTCGCCTAGAGAATTTCTGGAAAATCATAGCCCCCAGATACAAGGATAATGATTTGGTTTATTATGAAATTACAAATGAGCCTATTTTTGGTCAGGCATATGGGTATAACACGCAGCCTTTTAAAAGTAAATTATTAAATATCTATAAAGAGGTAAGATCAGTTGCTCCTAATAGGCAAATAATCATGTTTTCGTTTAATGAGTGCGGCCCAGGAATTGTAGATGCCGTAAATGGATATAAAAATGATTTAGATTGGAATTATACCTCAGTGGCATACCATATGTATAACTCTACTACATCTGAGCATGTTAGAAAATTGATGGAAAACTATCGCGTGATTTGTACGGAGTGGGATTATAGATTCCAATCATTTGTACCTAATTATGATTACATTAAAATGGTGGATGGGTACAAAGAAAATAGTCAAGCA
>JBOFGX010000117.1:0-1702 GCA_051649345.1 Leadbetterella sp.
TGCTTGACTATTTTCTTTGTACCCATCCACCATTTTAATGTAATCATAATTAGGTACAAATGATTGGAATCTATAATCCCACTCCGTACAAATCACGCGATAGTTTTCCATCAATTTTCTAACATGCTCAGATGTAGTAAAATTATACATATGGTATGCCACTGAGGTATAATTCCAATCCAAATCATTTTTGTATCCATTTACGGCATCTACTATCCCAGGACCACACTCATTAAACGAAAACATAAGGATTTGCCGATTGGGTGCAGCTAAACGAATATCCTTGTAAATTTTTAACAGCTTACTTTTAAAAGGCTCCATATTGTATCCAAAGGCCTGACCAAAAATAGGCTCATTTGTAATTTCATAATAAACCAAATCGTTATCCTTGTATCTGGGGGCTATGATTTTCCAGAAATTCTCCAGACGACTCATATCCAGAGTAGGGCTATTGAAGGTTTTTGTTTGCTCTCCTATATTCTGATAGTTGATAATAACATTCATACCTGTAGCAGTAGCATTAGCAATAGCTTTATCATACCATTCCAACATCTCCTGATCTGTGGAGGCAGGTCCCCATTGGGGGTTGTCTAAATAATATGGATTTACCCAACATAAACGTACGGTATTGATGTGTAAACTTTTAACCAAATTCCAATTGGAAATATTAAGGCTAAACTGGGTACTAAGTTCAATAGTCCTATTTCCACCTAAAATCATAGGTGTCCCCCTTATTATCTGTCCATTTTTATCTTTGAGCGTCCCTTTTTGTTGAGCAATTGACAATAAACTATGTAAAAAAAGTAAGGCAAAGAAAACAATAGAGTTAGTTTTTTGAGACTTCATATCAAATAAAGTTTAAAACGCTAGGTTATATTAGTTAAGCAAAAGTAGTTAAAAAACGGATTTAAACCTCAACACTTCAAACTACGATCCATAAATTCTACCGATCTATACTCAGATCTGAGCCCTTGCATCTGACGAGAAAAGGGGTCAGTTCAATTTAGTGGGGAGGAAAATTTCATTCTATTCCCTTTCGATAAAAAGAATTAGAATATTCTGATTTATGAAATTATCTTCTGTACTTTTCCTTGATGAAAAGTACCAAAATCAAGCTCAAAAAAAGGCGAATGCTATGCACCACTCACTTCCGTGGGATTTTGCTGTTTTTATTGACCTTGAGTAAGTTATTGTAACTATTTACGTGTAAGCTGTCAATAAATCGCACAAATCCACTCACGTTCGTTTTCGCTGGTTTTTTGAGCGAATAACGATTGTCAAATTTTAAATCATCTTATGAATTCAACCAAGATTGTTGTAAATCAGTTCTCAGATTTAAAATAGTCCCCACTAAATAAACCTGAACCGAGAAAAGTCCAATATTTGCGTACAGCAAAACTAAGCGTAATATGATACAAAAGCAGTACAAGAAAATCTTTGAGAAAATTGATAGCTTAAGATCTGAGAATCTTCAAAGCTTTGATAAACCCTATACTTTATACCTACTTAAACAGTTTCTGTGTAAATTTTCCTTTGTTGGTCAATACAGAGATTATGTAGCTACCATTCTGAAGATTTGGAGTGTATATTGCTAGCTTCCCTTTCTCTAAAAAATAGGAATTGTACTTGATCTCCCTTCCTTCCATACTGTACAGTTTCAAATCCAATATGGATTCCACTTGCTCATCAAGCTTCACCATTA
>JBOFGX010000118.1:0-13511 GCA_051649345.1 Leadbetterella sp.
AAGTATCCTTCCTATGAAGTAATTGCGTTTGATAACCTCAAGCGTAGAGGTTCGGAATTGAATCTCGCTGATTTCAAAGACTTGAGCATTCCGTTTATACACGGTGATATAAGAAATCCAGAAGATCTTGCTGAGCTACCCGAATTTGACATATTAATAGAAGCCTCGGCTGAGCCTTCCGTACTTTCAGGACTTAATTCTGATCCAACGTTTGTGATCAATAATAATCTTACGGGATCGATCAACTGTTTTAATCTGTGTTTAAGAAACAAAGCCAAACTAATATTTCTTTCCACAAGTCGAGTGTATCCAATTGATCGTATTGAAAATGCTAATTTTGACGAATTGGAGACACGATTTAGTTTTTCTACAAATCAAACGGAGATAGGGATTTCTGAAAAAGGGATTTCTGAAAGCTTGGGTCTCATGGGGTCTAGATCCTTTTATGGCACTACCAAACTAGCTTCCGAAATGTTTATCCAAGAATATGAACAGTTTTATGGCATAAAATCGGCCATCACACGATTTGGTGTGATCGCTGGCCCTAAGCAAATGGGCAAGACGGATCAAGGTGTTAGTACTCTTTGGATGGCTAAGCACTTCTGGAAGCAATCGCTCAAGTACATAGGATATGGTGGTACTGGGAAGCAGGTCAGAGATGTGCTACATGTTCAAGATTTGATCGACCTAGTAGATTTACAAATCCATACCATGGAAAAATTTACAGGAAAAGTTTTTAATGCAGGTGGTGGTCTTTCCTGTAGTGCATCACTACAAGAAATGACTCGATTATGCGAAGAGATATCGGGAAATAAAATCAATATTGAGAGTATATCTGAAAATAGACCTGCAGACTTAAGAGCCTATATAACAGACAATTCACTAATAAAGGAACATACAGGTTGGTCTCCGAAAAAAACTATCCGCGATGTATTTCAAGACATCTATACTTGGATACAAGCCAATCAGAATCAATTAGAAAAAATCCTCAAATAACATATGAATATTGCTTTGGTAACGGGTTCGGCAGGACTCATAGGTAGTGAATCGGTAAAATTTTTCTCTGAAAAAATGGATCTGGTTGTAGGCATCGACAATGATCAAAGAGCCTATTTTTTTGGTGCGGAAGCCTCCACTACTTGGAACAAAAACCACTTAGAAGAATCGGTATCCAACTATAAGCATTATTCTGTGGATATTCGGAAATATGAAGATTTAGAAATGATTTTCAAAGAGTTTGGAAAAGATCTCAAAATTATCATACATACTGCTGCACAACCAAGTCATGATTGGGCTGCCAAAGAGCCTCTTACAGACTTCACTGTAAATGCCAATGGTACATTAAACTTATTGGAGCTAACAAGATTATATTCAGAAAAAGCAACATTTATTTTTACTTCTACCAACAAAGTTTATGGTGATACACCCAACTATCTTCCATTAATTGAACTTGAAAAAAGATGGGAAATAGACAAAAATCACGCCTACTTTGAGAAAGGTATAGATGAAAATATGAGTATCGACCAAACCAAGCATTCCCTATTTGGTGCTTCTAAAGTGGCTGCTGATGTGATTTGTCAAGAATACGGTCGCTATTTTGGGATGAATGTTGGAGTATTCAGAGGAGGTTGCCTTACAGGACCAAATCACTCAGGGACCCAACTGCATGGCTTTTTGGCTTACTTAATGAAATGTGCTGTTTCAGGTAATCACTATACCGTTTTTGGATATAAAGGGAAACAAGTAAGAGATAATATACATAGCTGGGATTTGGTCAATATGTTTTGGCACTATCATCAAAATCCCAAAGCAGGTGAAGTATACAACGCAGGTGGAAGTCGCCACTCCAATTGCTCTATGGCGGAAGCCATAGATATTTGTGAAAAAATAACGGGTAAAAAAATGAATTATTCCTATGCAGAAGATAATCGCATCGGTGATCATATATGGTATATATCCGACATTTCGAAATTTAGAGAACACTATCCAGATTGGGAGTATAAGTACAACCTTGACGACATACTAACCCAGATTTACAATAAACAATCCGCTGTATAAATTTGAAACTAAGCGTTGTCATACCTGCATACAATGAGGAGGAGTCCATACCGGAAACACTACTCGAACTATCCTCGGTATTAAATGACGCAAAAATTGATTATGAAATTCTTGTCGTCAACGACAATTCGAGAGATAAAACAGCCGAAGTGCTTGAAGGATTGAAACTTCAGATACCCAATTTAAACTTTGTAACAAACCAAGGCCCAAACGGTTTTGGATATGCTGTGAGATATGGATTAGAAAGATTTTCGGGAGACTGTGTAGCTGTAATGATGGCTGACTTATCAGACTCTCCGCATGATCTTGTAAAATTCTATCGTACCATGATACAAGGTAATTATGATTGCGTTTTCGGCAGTCGCTTTATGAAAGGAGGGGCTATTATTGACTACCCCGCCTTGAAAAAAATCATTAACAGAATTGCGAATGCTATCATTCGTATGGTTATGAATATCCCCTACAACGATACCACCAATGCGTTTAAACTGTATAAAAGACATACTATTGAAGGCATAAAACCTTTCCTTGCTCCCCATTTTAACCTAACAGTAGAATTACCCCTTAAATCCATAATAAGAGGCTATAATTATACTGTAGTACCCAATAGCTGGACGAATAGAAAATACGGCGAATCCAAGCTTAAAATTCGTGAAATGGGTAGTAGATATTTCTTTATCCTTATGTACTGTTTTATAGAAAAGTATTTTTCTAGAGGAGATTTTAAAAAGAAATGGGATTGAATTCAATCCTTTAGGATTTAAAAAAAACGCTCGTAATAGAAATCAAAAAGGGCTTACCGATTACTCGACCCCTCTTTTACGCTTGAACCCAAATTACGCGTTAGACTTGCTGACAAAAATTTATTAGGCAAAGAAGTGATGAAGTATGATCGAAAAGGTATTGAGATACCTTTGAGTGAGTTCTGAAATCGATTCAAAGCCAAATAATGTTTGTAGTCCATTTCTAATGCATAACTTGGGTTGAATACTTATTAATTCTTGTATATAGTTGAAATCAAAAAGGGCTTACCGATTACTCGACCCCTCTTTTACGCTTGAACCCAAATTACGCGTTAGACTTGCTGATAAAAATTTATTAGGCAAAGAAGTGGTGAAGTATGATCGAAAAGGTATTGAGATACCTTTGAGTGAGTTCTGAAATCGATTCAAAGCCAAATAATGTTTGTAGTCCATTTCTAACGCATAACTTGGGTTGAATACTTATTAATTCTTGTAAATAGTTGAAATCAAAAAGGGCTTACCGATTACTCGATAAGCCCTTTTATATAAAAACTTAAAATCTTAAGCTTCTTTCTTTTTGGGTGCTGCTTTCTTTTTTGAATCAGCAACTGCACCTCCACCATTTGTCAACTGATCTTTCAATGCAGCTAAAGCAGAGATATCACCTAAAGTAGATTTTTCAGCTTCGGGAAGTTTAGATTTCTCTACCTTTGCCGCTGGCTTTTTCTTTTCCGATTTATCTTCTTTTGGCTCTTCGAAAGTAAGCGTATGAGACAATACGATCTTCTTATCGTCCTTATTGAACTCTGTCACTTGGAAAAGAAGCTTCTCTCCTACTTCGGCAAGAGAACCATCCGCCTTAGAAACACCCTTAATCGTAGAAATTCCTTCTAGACCATATGGAAGTTCTAAAACATATACTTTATCGTTTTTAGATACAACCGTACACTCGTGTTGTGAGCCTAACTCAAACATAGTCTCGTATGTATCCCAAGGATTCTCCTCTAGATGCTTGTGACTAAGTGCCAAACGACGATTATCTGAGTCTAACTCTAATACGATAACCTCTAGTTCTTCAGCAATCTTAACGAAATCTGAAGGATGCTTGATCTTCTTTGTCCAAGACAAATCAGATACGTGAACAAGACCATCAATACCCTCTTCTAACTCAAGGAAAAGACCGAAGTTAGTCAGATTACGAACAGTACCTTTATGCTTAGTGCCTACTGCGTATTTAGCGATCAGGTCTCCTTTGGTCCAAGGATCTTCTGTTAGCTGCTTCACGCCCAGAGACATTTTTCTTTCTTCTTTGTCTAGCGTAAGGATAACAGCTGACAAATCATCTCCAATCTGTAAGAAATCCGATGGATTTCTTAAGTGCTGAGACCAAGACATTTCAGATACGTGGATGAGACCCTCCACACCTGGCTTGATTTCAAGGAATGCACCATAATCAGCAATATTTACGATTTTACCGCTAACTTTAGAACCTACCTCAAGACCTTCTGTTAACGAATCCCATGGATGAGCCTCAAGCTGCTTCATACCTAGAGAAATACGTTTTTTATCATCATCAAAGTCAAGTACAACCACATTGATTTTATCATCCAAATTAAGAACCTCGTTTGGATGATTTACTCTACCCCATGAAATATCTGTAATGTGCAATAGACCATCTACGCCACCCAAGTCAATAAATACCCCAAAGTTGGTGATGTTTTTGACAATACCTTCCAATACCTGACCTTTGTCAAGGTTGGTAAGAATCGTTTGACGTTGCGACTCGAGATCTTTCTCAATAAGTATTTTGTGCGATACAACTACGTTGTCATTTGAATGATTGATTTTCACAACCTTCACTTCCATACGCTTCCCTACAAATACATCAAAATCACGGATAGGTTTCACGTCGATTTGAGAACCTGGCAAGAATGCCTCAATTCCATAAATATCCACGATAAGACCTCCTTTTGTACGACGCTTAATAAGAGCATCTACAATAATGTCTGTTTCTAGAGCAGACTCAATTTTAGTCCAAGCTGTAAGTATTCTCGCTTTTTTACGAGAAATAACAAGTTGACCTAAAGCATCTTCTTGTTTTTCAATAAAGACTTCAACTTTATCTCCCACTTTAAGATCAGGAAGATCACGGAATTCAGAGCGTGATACGATACCATCTGATTTGAATCCAATGTTAAGCAATACCTCTCTATCAGTAATACCTACGATAGTGGCATCTACAACATCTTTTTCTTCGATAGCTGAAAATGTATCCCCATAAACTTTTTCTAGTTCAGCTTTTTCGGCTGCTGAATAACCGCCACCAATACCTTTCTTGGTTACTTTTTCCCAATCGAAATCAGGGAAGACATGTTTTGCCATATAAGATGCTCTTTGTACATCAACTAGACGAGCTAACTAATTGAAATAAAGGATTAAAACTATTATTATAAAAATTGGACTGCAAAGGTATGAAAATCAAGCCAATAAAAAAAATATAATAGTACAAGACTATGTATTCTTTAAAGTCAATAGTTGAATAATCCCAATTAGCTACCTATAAATTCAAAAAGAGATAAATTTTTACCTACATTTTTTGTATTCTGAACCTAGATTGAATGTATGAATGAAAAAGGAGAATTACTTCTTCAAGAAAGGAAATGCACAAATTTCGGCATCCAAATACTTATCTCTAACCTTTACCCTAACTTTTGTATCTACTTTTGCAAATTCAGTTGTGACATAAGCCATTCCTATTCCAAGCTCTAAACTAGGTGACATTGTCCCTGATGTTACTCCTCCAATCAGAACATCCTCGGATGAGTATACTTCATAATGACTCCTCGGAATACCCCTTTCTAGTATCTTTATTCCTATCAATTTTTTGGCTACCCCCGACATTTTATCTTCTTGTATCTTGTTTTTGCCAATAAAATCTTTCGTAAATTTTGTTACCCAACCCAGTCCTGCAGATATAGGGGATGTGGTATCATCTATATCATTTCCATATAAACAAAACCCCATTTCTAGACGCAAAGTATCTCTAGCACCAAGACCAATAGGCTTTATACCCATATCTTGATTATGACTAAAAATTGAACTCCAAACTTCTTCGGCATATTGGACTGGAACGTAGATTTCTACACCATTTTCACCCGTGTATCCAGTTGTAGAAACCTTCACGTCCTCAATTCCTGCAAAAATTCCCTGCAAAAACTCATATCGATTCAATGTATCAAGTGGCAAATCTGTAAGTTTTTGGGCGGCAGCTAAAGCATTTGGACCTTGAACAGCAAAAAGACAAAGCTGTTCGGAAACATTTGTAAGAATGACACCTTCTTGCTTATGACCTTGTAACCACTGCCAATCTTTTTCAATATTAGAAGCATTTACGACTAACATATATTTTTGAGCTTCTAATCTATACACCAATAGATCATCCACAATCCCTCCTTCGTGATTTGGGAAGTAACTGTACTGTACTTTTCCATTTACGAGCGATGAAACATCATTGGAGGTGACTTTCTGAAGAAAATCCAAAGCATTTCCTCCCTCCACCATAAACTCCCCCATGTGCGAAACATCAAACACTCCTACGTTTTTCCTTACTGCGTGATGCTCGTCCAAATCTGAAGAATACCGAACGGGCATTAAAAATCCACCAAAAGGTATAATCTTGGCTCCAAGTGATTCATGTACGTGATGCAATGGAATTCTTTTATCGGTCATAGTACTGAAGTTTTTTTTACAAATATACTAGGGATAGGAATGAAACTCACCAAAAAAAAGGCCGCCAAAATTGGCAGCCTTTCGATGGATGTCACTCACAAAAAAATCAATAACGATACATTTCTGCCTTATATGGACCTTCAACTTTAACTCCAATGTAATCTGCCTGATCCTTGGTAAGGCTTTCCAGTTTTGCACCCACATGACTTAAGTGGAAAGCTGCTACTTTCTCATCTAAATGTTTAGGCAAAACATACACTTTCTTTTCGTAAGCAGATGTGTTGTTCCAAAGTTCTAATTGAGCGAGTGTCTGATTAGAAAACGAACATGACATTACAAACGATGGATGACCCATAGCACAACCTAAGTTTACCAAACGTCCTTCCGCCAAAACAATAATATCTTTACCATTCACATTGTAAATATCAACTTGTGGCTTAATCACAGATTTGGTGTGACCAAAGTTTTGATTTAACCAAGCCATATCGATTTCGTTATCGAAGTGCCCAATATTGCAAACTACAGCTTTATCTCGCATATTTAGGAAATGGCTATCTTTGATAATGTTCACATTGCCCGTAGCTGTTACAAAGATCTGAGCACGTTTCACAGCATCATCCATAGTGGTAACTTCATATCCATCCATAGCCGCTTGTAACGCACATATGGGATCTATTTCTGTAACCAATACTCGACAACCCGCACCTCTAAGTGATTCAGCTGAACCCTTACCTACATCACCATAACCTGCCACTACAGCCACTTTACCTGCAAGCATTAAGTCAGTAGCTCTGCGAATAGCATCTACTAAAGACTCTTTGCAACCGTATTTATTGTCAAACTTAGATTTCGTAACCGAGTCATTCACATTAATTGCGGGAAGTAAGAGTGTACCATTTTTCATTCTTTCATACAATCTGTGTACCCCTGTAGTCGTCTCTTCAGAAAGCCCTTTGATACCATCTACTAACTCTGGATAAACATCAAAAACCATATTGGTAAGGTCACCTCCATCATCCAAAATCATGTTTAATGGTTGACGTCCTTCTCCAAAGAATAAAGTCTGCTCTATACACCAATCAAATTCTTCTGCTGTTTGGCCTTTCCAAGCATATACCTGTATACCGGCAGCAGCAATTGCGGCAGCAGCGTGATCTTGAGTAGAAAATATATTACAACTAGACCAAGTAACTTCAGCACCCAATTCTACAAGTGTCTCTATTAAAACAGCCGTCTGGATAGTCATGTGAAGACATCCAGCTACTCTTGCTCCTTTAAGTGGTTTGTTCGGACCATATTCTTTACGAATCTCCATTAGCCCTGGCATTTCAGCCTCCGCCAATTGAATTTCTTTACGGCCCCATTCTGCCAACGAGATATCTTTTACTTTATACGGTATGTATGAAATTTCTTTTTTCATGATTAGATAAATTATCTTTAAAAAAATGTAATTACTTTATATATATTCTATAAAAACACACAAAAATAGATATTATTAAATACAAATAATTGATTTTGAAGATATTTATTATGCTTAGTAGTAAAAAATTACAATAAAAAAGAGGAAAAATAAAAATGACTACTTCGAAAAAAGTAGTCATTCTATTAAATATTGAAAAACAATTCTACTTTTGGATTTCTACATCAAAAACCAATGTGGAGTATCCCGGAATGCTTGAAAATCCATTTACTCCATAGCCTTCTCTATGAGGAATGACTAACACCCCTTTTTCTCCTTTTTTAAACCGTTCTATCCCCTCCGCAAATCCATTGATCAATGACCCTTTAACACCAACAGTATGAGGCAATAATTGGTCTCCTTTATCGAACACGGTACCGTTCAAAAATTTACCTACATATTTGATGTTTATCTTTTCACCATTCGCCAAAATAGGTTCATTAGCGGGGGCAATTGTCGTTTTTACGACACGTGTCCCAGAAGGTAGAATCTCTGTTGTAGTCAATTTTTTAGAAACTATATAGCTATCCATCCTGTTGGCTTCTGTAATGGTTTTTAGAATTGTAAAATCCATAACAATGGGCTCATCTGCTTGTAATCCAGAGGGAGGATTTTTTCCATATGCCATACCACTCGGTATTACAAATGTCCCAGACTCATTATCTTTCAATAATGTTAGTGCCCTTTGAACGCCCAAAATAGTGCCTTGTAGATTTTGTCCACTTAATGTTACGCTATCCTTTTCTATTTTTTTCAAGATTTCTTTTCCCTGAAAGTTTTTTATCGTGTACGTCACCCAAAAATCATCCGATGCTTCAGAAACCTTTCCAGAAGGATTGGATTTTGTAATTTTATAATGAACAGGAGACTCGTTCAATGGATCTTTAATAAACCCTGGGTTGGCTGCAATATATGCATAAAATGCTTCTTCCTCCTGCTTCGTAATTAACTCTTGCTCCGTTTCTACGAAATTATTTAGGCAGGAACTTAAAAAGAGTCCACAAAAGACCAGAAATGAAAACGATAGTTTTTTCATAAAAAAAGAAAATCTCAATTATTTAACGTCTACAACAGTTATATCAAATACAAGAGTAGCGAACGGAGGAATGGCTCCACCAGCTCCTTGAGCTCCATAACCTAACGACGAAGGAATAATAAAAGTACTTTTCTCTCCTTTTTTCATCTTCTGTAGGGCTATTTCCCAACCAGGAATAACCTGCCCTTCTCCAATTTTAACATTAAAAGGCTGATTGGGTTGAGATCTATCGAATTCTTTACCATCTAATAGTTTTCCAACATATTGTACAGTAACATCATTTCCAGCTTTAATAGTATTTCCTGTACCTGGTGTACCAACTACTTGATAAATACCCTCAGTATGTTTTATAGCCGAAGGAAACTTAGATTTAAGTGCTGCCTCTAGTGCGGGCAATTCTTTCGCTTCTTTATCTTTGATTTCTTTTTCTCTTTCTTCTTTAAACTTATCCATGGCTTGGAATTTTCTCACAAACACCTTAAATTTTACATCAGAGCCTTTAGGGAATTGAGGTGAGTTTGGTGTTCCCATAACTTTAAAAAGCGAATCAGACATAACCAAGACAACAGCACTATCCCCTTCCGCTATGTTGAAGAGTGCATTCTCAAAAGATCCTTTAAACTGACCTTTTTGAAGAGGAGCTACAATAGGGTTTCCTTCTTTTAGAGTGTTTCTAATAACTGAATCTTTAGCATTCATGATAATTAGGTCAAATGATACAACTTCACCTTCTTTACCATATTTTTTTCCGTTTTTTGAAAGAAACTGTATCCTTTCTCCGGTTTTGGTTGTTTCTACTTTGAATTTGTTACATGAAGACAATAAAAATAAAGTGCATATTGCACACAGAATTGAGTTTCTGATCATTAGAATTGGGGTTAAAAAATTATTTGGCTTGATTTAAAAGTTTTTCTTTATAATTCGGCAGCAAATTTAGGAATTTTTTTATAGTTTCCTCCATGTTTTGTTCAGATCTACCACCGGCGGCGTTTTTATGCCCTCCGCCTTGAAAATGATCCCTTGACAACTCTGCAACCGAAAAATCATGAATAGAACGAAAAGAAATCTTGACTAGATTATCTTTTTCCGTAAAAATTACCGACATGGCAATGTTTTCCACGGATAATCCATAGTTAACGATACCTTCCGTATCCCCAGTCCTTGAGTTAAAGCTTTTCAACTCTTCTTCAGTAAGCCAGAAATAAATTGTACGAAACTCAGGTAAATGCACCATTTTTTTGTTCAAAACATACCCTAGCATTTTTAGCCTTTCAATATTGTTTTGATCAAATAGCTTGCGATGAATTTCGGAAACTTGTATCCCTTTAGTAATCAAATGAGAAACTATAGTATGAACCTCTGCCGTAGTAGAATTGAATCTGAATAACCCCGTGTCTGTTAAAAGACCTGTATAGATACAGGTAGCAATATTCGAATTTATTGAATCCTCACTTTCTAGTTTTTGTATGAATTTATATACCAGTTCACAAGCAGATGACGCATTCACGTCCCAAAACAAGTAATCTGCAAAACTCTCTGGATTTTCATGATGATCTATCACTACCTTAATGCCTTTAGCGTTCAAAACAGCGTCTTTCATGTCTTTTAAGCGATCTGCACTTGAGAAATCGCAGCAAAAAATAACATCAGCGTTTTCGATAATAGAGACATGGTGTTCTTGGCTAAAAACCTTCATGCTATTAACTCCTGGCATCCAAGCTAGAAAATTTGCATACTCTGTAGGGCTTATAAACTGGACCTTGGCACCTGTGTTCATCTTCAAATAATGAGTGAGCCCCAAAGCAGATCCAAATGCGTCACCATCTGGATTTTGGTGAGAAGTCACAAGTATAGATTTTGCCTCCTTTAGTATATTTTTGAATGATGTTAATTGATCTATATCCTCTGTAAAAAATACTCGCATCTGATAAAGAAGGTGATTGTTGAAATAATTGCACAAATATACATATTTATAATTTTTGAAAATTTGTTTGATAAAAATGTAGTAATTGCTTTCTATTTTTGCAGGAAATAAAACAAACGAATGCGTACAGACAGAACGTTCTCTATGATAAAGCCACATGCTGTGGCAGATCAAAATATTGGGGGTATCTTGAAAGAAATAGAAAAGGGCGGATTTAGGATTGTCGCACTCAAAAAATTACAAATGTCCGCTTCGCAAGCAGGCAGTTTTTATGCTGTGCATAAAGAAAGACCTTTCTACGGAGAGCTTTGTGAATTGATGTCATCGGGCCCCATTGTTGCTTTAATATTAGAAAAATCTAACGCCGTTCAGGATTACAGAGCCCTTATAGGCTCTACAGATCCATTAGAAGCCAATGAAGGTACCATCAGAAAACAATTCGCCAAGTCCAAATCTGAAAATGCCGTGCATGGATCTGACTCAGATGAGAATGCGGCTATCGAGTCTTCTTTCTTCTTTTCAGAGACAGAGAGGTATTAAACTCCTATGAAAAAGTACTCTTTTGGGTTTTTTCTAATCGTATTATCTATTTTTTCTTGTGGAGATTCTATCAAAAAAAAAGACTTGCGATTGCCACAAGAGGTTTGGGGAGATTTTTTTGATCAAGCCATTTCCCTTCCTGAAGTAAAATCGGACCAGCATTTTGCTAATGCAGAAGCTAAAGGACAGCCTTCAGAAATACTTGCATACTTTCAACAAGAGAAAGAAAAAGGTAACTTTAATCTCTCTCGTTTTATCGATTCTACTTTTTCTTTAGCAAAAAATGAAACGTTTCAAGCTGATCCATCAAAAGTCCCTTTTGAAGAATTTGTTAGACGTAGTTTTCTTTCTCTCGTAAAATCCAAAAAAAACGACAATAACACTCTGGTGCCAACCCGTAAAAATTATATTTCGGGTGGCGGCTATCACGATCATTCTGAATATTGGCATCAGTTTTTTGTTTACAAGGGATTTCAAAAAATGGGCAAAGTAGACTTGTCTAATGCCATAGTTCTTAATACGATGCAATTTTTACAAGATTATGGATATGTCCCTGCTGGTAATAGAAGCTATCTTATGTCCGAAACCCAACTTCCTATAGCCTGCTTACTTGTTGAAGAACATACGATCAAAAACCCTGATAAACTAGCTGAATATGGTAGCTTACTGACAAAAGAATATCAGTACTGGATGCAAGCAGAAAAACAGGCAAACCTTAAGGCTCAAAAATCGTATAAAACGGGAGTATTAATCGATAACATTACGCTAAATAGATACTTTGCTAACGATAGCTTACCGAGAATCGGACACTATATACAAGATAAGAAGCAAAATAAAAAAACATTGCATTTGTACAGAACTCAAGATATGGTTGTGCCTTACATTGATAACAGATTTGATGACATATATGCTACGATTCCAGTCGATTTAAATGCTGTTCTGTTCAAACTTGAGACTTTATTGTCTAAGGCATACCAAAAAAAAGACAAAGCCCAGTATGCAGAAAGTTTCAAGAATTTAGCAGAAATCAGGAAAAGAGCCTTTCTTAAGTATGGTACAACACGGGGACTTCCTGTAGATTTTAATAGTAATACAAAAAGTCCCAATGCCATTACATTGGCATCCGTTTGGTCACTGTACACGGGTATGTATGATGAAAAACAGGCCGATAAAGCCTGGGCGGAGCTAAAAACTCTGCTATCGAAAAATGGGCTTTTCCAAAATTCATCAACGGATGGTCATCAAAGCACAGAACTTAATTATGTAGCATTCTTGGTAGCAGAAAAACTAAGAGACAATGTCGTAGCGAATCAATTACGCGAGGCTATTGTTTCAAAATATAAACAAGAATACATTTCTACAGGTCAAGTTAATAGCCAAGGTAAAGAAAGAATCGACTCTGTTTTTGGTGTATTGAATGCATTATTGTAAACTATGCTTGTTTTAATGATTACTATTTTTGTCCTATTTTTGAATAAAAAAATATATGCTCGATCAAATTAAGTCCAATAATCAGACCATCCAGTTTCAAGAGGTGATAGCTTTTATAGATGAAAACTATACTTTTGATCCATGTGCATTTCTAAACGGTGAACTAGAAAATTCTATAGGTCAAAACTCTGGATCTTGTAAACTTTTGCAATTTGCTTTAATCGAAAACTTAACACTAGAACAAACCTTGCAATGCTTTGGAGAATATTACAGAACCGAGGTATTGCAAAATCCAGACGGAACTAATCACCAAAATATTCGTAATCTCATGCGATTTGGGTTGCAAGGATTAAAGTTTGAGGCATTTACTTTAATAAAGAAATAATAACTGTTATTTAAACAGTTTCTGCGTAAATTTTCCTTTGTTGGTTAATACCGAGATTATGTAGCTCCCATTCTGAAGATTTGGAGTGTATATTGCTAGCTTCCCTTTCTCTAAAAAATAGGAATTGTACTTGATCTCCCTTCCTTCCATACTGTACAGTTTCAAATCCAATATGGATTCCACTTGCTCATCAAGCTTCACCATTA
>JBOFGX010000119.1:0-4901 GCA_051649345.1 Leadbetterella sp.
GATCAAAAATTTGAAAATCAAGTGACGGATGGTATCACAGATGCAGCTGGTACAGCTAAAATCCCGGTGGTTTTACCCGATAATATGGCCAATAATGGACTTCTGGAAGGGAAAGCGATCGTATCGGTTTTTGATGAAACGGGCCGCCCTGTGCATAGACAAAAGGTTTTTGATATTCATACACAGAAGCACTATTTTGGATTAAAAATCCCGACATATTTTACGGGTACTTCCCTACCTTTTGCTTTTGAGGCTGTGGCATTGGATAATTTGTCCAAGCTAGCCACAACCCAAGCTACATTACAATATGTTCTGCTTGAATATCAGACGGTGCTCGAAAAAACAGATCAAGGATTACGGTATGTTTCAAAACAAAAAGAAAAAATAATCAAAGAAGAACCTTTGAATTTCGCATCACAAAAAATCAAAGGATCGTTTACTCCTAAAATATCAGGCGAATATGAAATCAGAATCCTTCCTGCTGATAAAAGTCAAGGTGTAAGTGTCAATTTTTATGCCTACGGGTATGGTGGAATGACTTCTTTTGAGGTGGATACAGATGGTGAAATCCAGATAGAAACCAATGTAGATACGCTAAAGACGGGTCAAGAACTTAAAACGATTTTCAAAACCCCGTTTGATGGGAAGCTCATTGTTACCATAGAAACCAATGGTGTCTTGGAAACGCAATTTTTAGAAACCAAAGACAAGTCCGCAATCTTGGATTTCAAGATTACAAAAGAACATTTGCCCAATGTATACATTACGGCAACCTTGGTTCGCCCCATGAACAATCCCGAAATGCCCTTGATGTCTGCTCATGGGATAAAAAGCGTCATCGTCAATGATCCTGACCGTAAGATTCCCATAAAAATCACGGCTTTAAATCAAGTGCGATCGGTTTCCAAGCAAACGGTAGAGGTACAAACTTCGCCCAATACGGAGCTGACGATAGCAGTAGTTGATGAAGGTATTTTGCAATTAAAAAATACGCAGACACCCGATTTAGGCAAGTTCTTTTACCAAAAAAGGGCTCTTGAAATCAATGCCTACGATATGTATCCCTTGCTATTGCCTGAGATCATGCTTAACAACAGAAAAAGTACGGGTGGAGATGGAAGTATGGGGAAAAGAATCAATCCTTTGGCTAATGGCAGGGCAGAACTGGTTGCGAAATGGAGTGGTATCATTCATTCGGATGGATCAGGAAAGGCCAAATTTGAATTCGATATTCCCGAATTTCTGGGAGCTTTGCGGATTATGGTGGTGGCCTACAAAGACGAGTCCTTTGGGTCGGCAGAGCAAACCATGAAAGTGTCTGATCCTGTAAGTATTAGTGTAGGAATGCCACTTTTTATGAGCCCAAATGACAAAGCAGCCGTGCCTGTTACGTTTTTTAATACAACAGACAAGGTTCAAAATGTAACACTGAAAACAGAGACACAAGGCGTGATTACTACGGAGGGTTTTGCCGTGACAACATTACAAATACCTGCCAAATCCGAAAAAAATGCCGAGTTGATTATCAAGGCAAAGAATGAAATTGGGGTATCTAAACTTAAAGTATTAGCAATCTCTGGTACCGAAACCTTTGGTAAGACTACAGAAATAGCCGTACGACCCTCAGGATCTTTACAAAAAAGTGCAGAATCGGGTGTCATTACGGCAGCGAAAGACGTTGTTCTGAAGGCACCCGCAGGCTTATTTATGCCAGGAACTGTTTCTTCCAAAGTCTATATAGGTAATGTGCCGTCCATGCAATTTGGGCATATTTTAAACAATCTTCTTGATTATCCGCACGGCTGTATGGAACAAACAATCTCCAAGGCTTTCCCGCAATTGTATTTTGAAGATTTAGTAGATAATGTAAGCAATAATGTAAAAGGCATAGAAGGTGGAAAAAGTGAGCGAAATCCCAAATACAATATTACAGCTGCTATAGAAAGAATAGAGGTCAATCAATCGCAAAGTGGGGGAGTGTTCTATTGGCCAGGAGAAACAGCCGAAAACTGGTTTGTTTCAGCCTACAGTCTTCATTTCCTATTGGAAGCACAAAAAGCGGGATTCGAAGTAAATCCAAGGGTCATTCAAACACTTACGTATTTCTTAAATGCAAAATGTGCTGAGGAGCATAAGATGGAAACTATCTTTTATCGTGTAAATAATGTGGTCAAGTCTAGAAACCGTATGCTCTTCGAAAATGTATACAGTGCCTATGTTCTTTCCTTATCGGATGATCCCAATGTAAGTGTCATGAATGGTCTAAAAGACAAAATCAGTACTTTGAGTAACGATGAGCAATTTCTACTGGCATGTGCCTACAAACAAATCGGAGACGATGCCACCTTCGCCAAAATAATACCGAGAGGATTTGTAAATGAAGTGTATGATAGAATGCACCACGGCAGTTTTTCTTCTCCTATTCGTAGCATCGCATTGGTATTGAACGCTTTGATTGAGACCCAGCCCAATCACATGCAAGTAGCAATATTGAGCAAGCAATTGTCGGGAATCCTATCTAACAAAAATCAATGGCTCAGTACACAAGAGCAAGCTTTTGGATTGATGGCTATGGGTAAAATTCTCAGAAAAGCAGATCCCAATGCATCTGTAAATATTCTAGTGGATGGTAAAGTGACGAAAACCATCAAAGGCAAAGGAGAATGGATCGATCTTAGTTCCTACCCACAAGGGGTTACGCTGAAGTCTACCCAAGCAGGCATGTATTATTATTGGGAAACCGAAGGTGTGAAAGCAGATAATAAATACGTAGCGGAAGACAAATCGCTCAAAGTGAGAAGGACATATTATACACGCGATGGTATTATGTTTAAATCTCCCAATTTTAAGAGCAATCAACTCATTGTCGTTAAGCTATCCTTGTCAACAGTTGGCTTGACATATACTGTTAATAACGTAGCACTTACAGACATGCTCCCTGCAGGAATCGAAATTGAGAATCCCCGTTTGGTAGAAGATAGAAATATGCCTTGGATCAAGGATGCTTCTATGCCTACGTATTTGGATATACGAGACGACCGCATTACGTATTTTGTGGATGCAGATCCCAAAGAAAAGCACTATTATTACATAGCTCGTGCAGTAGGCAAAGGTTCGTTTGAGCGAGGCCCAGTGTCAGCCGATGCCATGTACGATGCCAATATTCGAAGTTATTGGGGAGGAGGAAAAATTGCAATCGAATAAATGGTTCTAACAAGGCTCAAAGCTCTTTGGATTAAAAAATGGTATAAAAGACTTATAATCTTCACGGTATTTGTGGTTTTGATGGGAATATTGGATTTCTGTTTTCCCATCAAGCCACATGCCGATTACTCCACGGTAGTTTTAGATGACAAAGGGCAAATCGTTCATGCTTACCTCAATAAACAGCAAAAATGGAGGATAAAAAGTACAATTACGGAGGTATCGCCTTTTTTTGTAAATAGTATTCTCGAAAAAGAAGATAAGTATTTTTATTATCATCCTGGGGTAAATCCTGTTTCGATTCTTCGAGCATTTTTTAGCAATATAAAAGGGCAAAAACGAGTATCGGGAGCCTCTACCATCACCATGCAAGTGGTGCGGTTGATGTATCCTTCTCAACGAACCTATTGGAGTAAGCTGAGGGAGATGTTTCGGGCTTTTCAGCTAGAAGTCCATTATTCAAAAGATGAAATCCTAGCCATTTATATGGATCGAGTTCCCTTTGGAGCCAATATTGAAGGCATCAAAGCAGCATCTTATTTTTATTTAGCCAAGCACCCATCTACATTGAATTTGGCGGAGGCCATGACGCTGTCTATTATTCCCAACAAGCCCAATCTTCTTTTATCGAGAAGGAAAGAGGAACTCGAAAGGTTTAAAGACAAATGGCTAGAAAAATTTAAAAAAGATAAAATCTTTGAAGCAGATGAAATAGAATTTGCTCAAAAACAAAACGTATCTTTTTCTAGAAAAAACAGTTTTAAAAAAGCACAGCATTTTTCTGCCCGAATCAAAGACCTAAACATGGACGATAATGCGTATTTAGCCACTACGCTGAACTTAAAATGGCAGCAACAAGCCGAAAGTCAGCTGGCTCAATATCTAAAAAGACTAAGTTCTCTTGGGGTAAAAAACGGTACAATATTAGTTGTGGATAACCGCACCATGGGTGTAAAAGTTTACTGCGGTTCTGGTAATTACCTGGATAAATCCGATGGGGGACAAGTAGACGGAATAAAAGCTATACGCTCACCGGGTAGTACGCTCAAGCCGTTTTTGTATGCATTGTCTGCTGAAAAAGGATTTCTCAATCCCAAGAAAATACTTTATGATATTCCTTCAGATTTTGAGGGGTTTGTACCCGAAAATTTCGATCAGACGTTCAAGGGACAAGTACGAGCGGCCGATGCTTTGCAATCGTCTTTGAATATTCCTGCGGTCTCCATTTTAAAAGAATATGGTGTAAAAACGTTTATCCAAGACTTAAAAAAAGCGAAGTTTAGAAACGTACAGAAAAATGAAGACAAACTAGGTCTTTCGGTCATATTGGGAGGTTGCGGGGCGAGTCTTGAAGAACTTGTGAAGCTGTATGCGTGCATGGGAAATGGGGGAGTCTATAAAAATCTCAGTTTCTTAAAAAACCAAACTCCGGATGAAGGAATCAAGCTTTTGGATTCGGCATCTGTGTATATTGTTTCGGAGATTTTAAGCGGAATTCAGCGACCTGATTTCCCCAATAACTTTGATTTTACCTACAAACTACCCAAAATCGCTTGGAAAACGGGTACTTCTTTTGGAAAAAAGGATGCTTGGGCCATCGGATACAATCCAAACTACACGGTAGGAGTATGGTTAGGGAATTTTTCGGGTGAAGGTATGCCCGATGTCAGCGGAGCCTTGGTGGCTACTCCTTTGTT
>JBOFGX010000120.1:0-7293 GCA_051649345.1 Leadbetterella sp.
ACAGGATAAAAAGAAAAAAGACAAACCTGAGAAAAAAGAAAAAGCCGAAAAGAAAGAGAAAAAAGAAAAGGCTGAAAAGAAAGAAAAACCTGAAAAGGAGAAGAAAGAAAAAAAAGAGAAAGCTGAAAAAAAGGACAAGCCTGAAAAAGAGAAAAAAGAAAAAGTAGAGAAAAAAGAGAAAGCTGAAAAGAAAGATAAGTCGGAGAAAGCAGAAAAGAAGGAAAAAACAGCCAAGGCGGATAAAGTAGAGAAGGAAACAAAAACAACCAAAACAGCTGCTGATAGAAAAGCAGATGTTCGTCCTGAGCCTAAAACGACAACAAAGACATCGCAAGCATCTTCGTCTACCCAGAAGAAAGTGGCAGGTGAAGACAAAGCCGTAGGTAAAGATGATAAAGGCCGTACGATTTACGAAGGGCCTAGGGGCGGTAGATATTATATCAACTCAAACGGAAACAAAACCTACATTCAGGATTAATATTCTTTGATAAAGACATTATACCTACACATTGATTGAATTAATTGATTTGAATTTTTGTAGTAAATGGGTTCGATCTAATTCGAGCCCATTTTTGTATGTAAGAGATTTTTTATCCATTTCTAAAGCACCTTCTACAACGAGCCTCGTATTTGTCTTTTTCTCCCAATACAATCTGAGATAGTTCTTTGGTTTTACGATAGGAATACTGAGCCACGTCCCCACAATTCATACAGATAGCGTGTACCTTAGTTACATATTCTGAAGATGCCATCAATAGGGGGACGCAACCGAAGGGCTTACCTTCGGAGTCCATATCTAAACCAGCTACTATGACCCGAATACCCGAATCTGCTAATTGATTGCAAACATCGGGTAATTCCATATCAAAAAACTGAGCCTCATCTATACCCACTACATTACATCCTTTGGATAACTCGAGGATTTCTTTCGAGATGTCCACGGGCGTGCTACGAATAGAACTTTTAGAATGAGAAACGATCTCCGATACGCTATATCTGGAATCCAATTTAGGCTTAAAAATCTCAACTTTTTGCTTGGCAATTTCCGAACGCGTGAGCCTTCGAATCAGTTCTTCAGTTTTACCAGAGAACATAGAGCCACAAATAACTTCAATCCAACCCACTTTTTGTTTGTCTTCTTTGTGAAAATGCGGCTCAATAAACATAATATTTAATCGTTTGTTACTAAATTAGCGGTATCACAAGCAGGAGAGTCTCTCAACGGTGATTCAGAATACAAAAAAACGCAAAATATGTCCAACAAATCCATTTCACCGGAAATAAAAAAAACGTCCTTACAGTTTTCAAAAAATATATGTCAAGAATATTTTAAGGATAAAAATAAGATTTCTGGGGATGAAATATTTAAACTCACAGAAATCAAGCAGCTCAATCTGTTTGTGATAAGAGAGTTGTTTGGAAAGTGGAAGTCGGAAGTGAGTAAATTAGAAAGCCCATATTTTAATTTTTCTTCTGTAGATGTGCAAAAAGCTCTTGAAGAGTTTATGAATGTGCTCTCCAGAAATATTAGCGTTAGCAAAGAAGATTTTGAAGGTCTTTTGACGAAAGCCACAGAGGAAACGCTGGGCTTACTAGGTGACCCGAGATTATACTTTTCGGAAGTATTTAGATACCAAGATAACTTCAAACTAGAGCCTAAATGGATCAACGATAACGGGAAATTCTTTAAAAGCTACGCTTGGGTATTGCGAGACTTACTCGAAAAAATGAGTGGAGATTTTCTATATTCAAATGACGCCATTATTTATATGGATGAGTCCATTGCCAATCAAGGCTTAGAAGATCACAAAGATGCGATCAAAACCATATATGAAATAGCAGGGATAAGACAGCAGGATACTATTCAAGAGGCGGTAGAGCTCCCCAAGGTTGTAGAAGAAGAGAAAAAAACTTCTTCTTCGTTTTTTGATTCATTGGAGACTAGGAGTGAATCAAAATCTACTGTGCAAGAATCCAGTCCATCATCCTATACCACGGCCTTTGCTCCTGTAGCATCTTCAAGTTTGGCGTTTGATGCTGTAGAAAAGCCGCTTGATTCACCAACTATCCAAAGCAGGGTTAATACCATGGTGGCCTCTGAGCCAGCAACGGTTATAATCACCCCCGAAGTTGTACGTATAGAGGATTATGATCGGGATCGAAAAACCCTCAACGAACTTCATACAGACAAATACAACCAAAATTCTATTCTCGAGACTCAAACTCGAAAGAAAATTGACAATATTAAGAATTCAATATCTCTCAATCAGAAATATCTTTTTATCAATAATTTATTTGACGGCGAGGCTGATTTGTATGATAAAGTGGTTTCTGAATTGGAGCTGCAGAGTAGTTTTTCATCCGCAAAAGAGAACGTTTTAAGAACGTACATAGAACGCTATAGATGGAATCTCGCGAGTCCTGAGGTTGAAGAGTTTTTTGATATTCTTAAAAGAAGATTTATCCCTTAGTATTTTTTGATGGATTCCTGTTGGAAAGGTTTTAAAATTGTGCTTATTTGCACATCAAATTCTTAACCATCAAATGAAAATTGAAAAATTAAGCTCTGGTACTCCTTGGGAAACAGCTATAGGGTATAGTAGAGCCATTAAATTTGGTAATACCATTGAGTTGAGCGGAACCGTTGCGGTTGATAATAGTGGTGAATTGATAGGAGAGGGTAGTGAATACATTCAGACCAAGTTTATTATTCTAAAAGCCCAAAATGCTCTACAAAAGCTAGGAGCTGATCTAAAGGACGTGATCAGAACCCGTGTGTTCTGTACCAATATAAAAAAGTGGGAAGGTATAGGTGAGGCTCATCATGAGTTTTTCAATACTATAAATCCCGTTATGACCCTTTTGGAAGTTTCTGCCCTAATAGATCCTAAATATTTGGTAGAAATAGAATTTACAGCTGTTATACAATCTTAATTATTCTTCGGTGAAAATCCTTCAAGGTAATATTATAGATATATTCCAGAAGACCTGTTTTTTTGGAGAAATTCGAATAGTTGACTCTAAAATTTACGAGATTGTATCTTTGGGTCCAGAGAATTTTAATGCGAGCTATTTTATGCCCGGGCTTGTTGACGCTCATGTACACATAGAAAGTTCGCTTTTACCTCCTTCTTCTTTTGCTGTTTTAGCCCTGAAACACGGTACAATTGCCACGGTTTCGGATCCGCATGAGATCGCCAATGTCCTCGGTCAAGAAGGGGTAGAATACATGCTACGCAATGCAGAAGAGTCGCCCTTGAAATTTCATTTTGGAGCCCCTTCATGTGTACCTGCATCTATTTATGAAACAGCAGGAGATCGCTTAGATTCTGATTCTGTCAAAAAACTACTGGATAGGGACGATATTTATTTTCTTTCAGAAATGATGGATTATCCAGGAGTCTTACGGAAAGATACGGAGATTGTTAAGAAAATAAACTATGCCCAAAAGGCTCAAAAGCCTATTGATGGCCATGCTCCTGGGCTGATGGGGGAAGATGCTACGCAATATTTTGAGGCAGGTATTAGCACCGATCACGAGTGTTTTGGGTACGATGAGGCACTCGAAAAACTACAAAAAGGAGTAAAAGTTCTGATACGCGAAGGGAGTGCTGCCAAGAATTTTGACACGCTCATCCCACTAGCAAAAGAGTATAGCCAGCAGATGATGTTTTGCACGGATGACATCCATCCCGATTTACTCAAAGTAGGTCACATCAATCAGCTGCTTCGGCGAGCCATCAATGCTGGTGTAGATAAGTTTGAGGCTATTCGTATGGCTTCTTTTAATCCTGTGGAGCATTATAAATTAAATATGGGCTTGTTGCGTCCCCAAGATGATGCCGACTTTATCGAAGTCGACTCTATTTTTGAGCTTAACGTAAAATCCGTCTATATTCGAGGCAACCGCGTCGTGTACCAAGGGCAAGTATTGACAGAGGCTCCCGATGTTGAAGTCATCAATCGTTTTGAAGCCCCACAAATTCATAAGGAAGATATTGAAATTGTGAAACCCGCCAAGGCAACCAAGCTCAATTGCATCCAGTGCATCGATGGACAGATTGTGACCGAAAAAATACAATTGGATCTACCCTTGTTTGATGCCCCGTTTGAGGACTGGTTATTACAAAACGAAATCCAAAAAATAGTCGTTTACAATCGATATAAATCATCCCTGCCAGCGGTAGGCTATATCAAGGGGTTTCGCTTAAAAGAAGGAGCCTTGGCATCTTCTGTGGCACACGATAGTCACAACATCGTTTGTGTAGGTACAGACGACCGAGATATGGTAGATGCCATCAATCGTTTGGTCGATGAAAAAGGTGGTTTATGTGCAGTTTCCAACAAGAAATTAGGCGTGATCCCCCTACCGATAGCCGGTCTTATGAGTGACAGATCTCCACACCATATTGCCGATGATTATGCTCAGCTCGATGCTTTCGTTAAAAACGTACTAGGTAGTAAGCTCACATCTCCTTTTATGACCTTATCTTTTATGGCACTTTTGGTTATTCCCCATTATAAACTGTCAGACAAAGGCTTGTTTGACTCCGAAAAACAAGAGTTTAGCGGGATATTTGAGTAGGGGGCAATTCTAGTTATCTGACGCAATTTGAATTAGATATGAGCAACTCCCCGTCTAAAAGTATTTTGAATTTGAGTTAATTCTTTTCTGTCTTTTTTCTTGGAATCACATAATGTATTTTAAAATATATAATTTATTTTAAGATTTTTTATATATTTGGAATAGAAAGTGTTATTTATAATTATTCCGTCACAGGAGGATTTAACTTTTTGATATATAGGAATAAGTTTATTATATGACTTTATAACCATTATACAAACGATCGTAAATGCAACATTTTAAAATATTTTTAGCCTCTCCAAGTGATACTGAAGCTGAAAGACGAGCAGCAGACGAAGTAGTAGACGAAATCAATAAGTCAATAGGTTCAAGAGATAATTTTAGACTTGAATTGCTGAAATGGGAAAATGATACATATCCTTCAATGGGTGAAGATGGTCAGGATGTAATTAACAAGCAGATAGGAGGAGATTATCAAATTTTTGTTGGAATAATGTGGAAAAAATTCGGGAAACCAACAAAACGAGCTGGTTCAGGGACAGAAGAAGAATTTGAGCTTGCGTACGATAGATTTATGAAGAAAAATGATATTCAAATAATGTTTTACTTCAATTCTTGCCCAATTCCGCAAGATGCTGACTTAGTGCAATTTCAAAAAGTTAGAGAGTTCAAAAGGAAAATTGAAAACTTAGGAGCGTATCACAAACCTTTTGATTCTACCAAAGATTTTGAGAAAAATTTAAGAATGGATTTAACACGTTATGTTAAAGACATTTTAAAAGAAGAAATTAAAGAAGCAGTTATTAACAAACACGAAGAAAAACAGCAAGTTATTCCAGAGATTAAAGAAGGTTTCAAAGTATATTTAAACGACTTAGAAGCAAATTTTGCTCATAGTAAAGTTGACTCTTTACATCTTGAAGATTTATACATCGCCCCAGATTTAAAAGACTTAAACAATGGAAAGAAAACTGCGAATGTTAAAGTTGAAAATCTTGATATATTAACAGATGCCATAGATGTTGAAGGTACAAAATTTGCTTTTCTCGGAAATGACTCAGCAGGAAAATCCGCAAATTGTAAATACCTATTTCAGAAATACTTCGAGCTTGGACTTTATCCTGTTCTAATTAGTGGTTCTGATGTGGGATCAAATATTAGACCAGAAACATTACAAAATCTTGTTGAAGAAAAGATTGTTGAACAATACGAAGTCCCTTTTAAACTTTCGCAAATTGACCACATAAAAGTAATCGTAATTGTTGATGACTTCCACAAAGCGACAAAAGGTAAAAATAGATATTGGCCAGCTTTGATGAAAAATTTAGAAGAATTGTTTGATCACATCATTGTTACAGGCAATTCTTTAATGCTGATTGAAAACCTAAACAAGCAAGACGCATTTAAGAACTTTAAAGTATATTCCATTTTAGAATTTGGTCCGAAATTCAGATACGAGTTAGTAAATAAGTGGAATACAATAGGAATTGAAACTCGTTACCAAGACTATAATGAAATCCTTAGAAAGAATGACGCTTATCTATCATATATCAAAGCAATTATTGGTAAAAATTATATTCCTTCATATCCGTTCTATCTACTTTCAATGCTTCAAGCTTTAGAAAGCGGAAATGTTCAAAATCCTAATTATTCAATTCACGGCTTCTACTATGAAGTTCTTATAAATGAATGTTTCAGCAAGGCAATCAAAGACAAAAAAGAAATAAGCTTATACTACAATTACCTTACTCAATTTTGTTTTTTCCTTTTTGAGAAAGGAGTAAAAGATGTTTCATTTGAAGAATTTGATTTTTTTCATAAAATGTATTGTGAGGAGCACGATTTGACTTATAGAAAAGAGACTATACTTGAAACTTTTGATTCAGCTAAATTACTATACATCAACAGCCGTATTTACATTAAGGAAAAATATGTTTACTATTTTTTTGTAGCAAAGTACATCGCCAATGAAATCGCAAATAGACAAGAGGTAAAAGAACTTGTCACTAAAATGTGTTACCGAGCATTCCGAGACGAATACGCTAGTATAATAATGTTTGTGACCCACCTTTCAAAAGACAATTTTATAATTGGTGAACTAATAAAAATAGCCAATTCGCTATTCCCAGAAGCCAATATCGCTCAATTGCAAGATGATATAAACGAGATAAATGAACTTGTCGAAAGCATTCCCGAACAAGTTTTAGAAATAGTAAATATCGACGATCAACGTACGAAAGAATTACATGAAGAAGAAGAATTAGAAAAGCTTGAAAAAGAACTTGAAGAAGAAAAAACCAATTATGACAACTTCTCATTGGACGATGATATTTCCAGCATTGACTTTTTTGCAAAAATTACGAGAGCATTAAAAACCATTGACATTTTAGGGCAGGTTGCAAAAAAACATTGGGGTGAGTTAAACGGAGAGCAAAAATTAAACTTAGTTACAACAACTTACAATGTAGGTTTGAAAACGCTTGATTTTTATTTGAAACTTCTTCAACGAAATTCAAAAGATATTGTTGAACATATAAGTCAGCTAGTAAAGGAGAAGCACTTTAAAGACAATCATAGTTTAGAAAAGGGAATTGAAGAAGCTTCACGCAATTTTGTATTTAGACTTTGTTTTATGTCATCATTCGGAATTACTAAAAGGATTTCTAATTCTATTGGTTATGACAAACTGAAAAACACCTTTGATAAAG
>JBOFGX010000121.1:0-6127 GCA_051649345.1 Leadbetterella sp.
CTAAATGAAAAGTTAAAAAAGTAAATTAGTGAGTAGTTCAAATAAGTATAAATGATTCGTAATAAGAAGAAAACAGTCCGTTTTAAAATTTGATTCTTGTATTTTTCTTAAATAACAAAAGTTTAAATTTTAAAGAGGAGCATTCGGTTCGGCGTCCCGATTTTATTCATGTTTTTTTGGTCACTTTTTTCGACGGTCCGCCGATGCGGAAAAAGTGACGCCGTCAGCAGGACATCTAAGAACTGGGATGTATAGAAAAGTTCTATCCTGAATTTGGACTAACTCCCCAACTTATCGCTTGATGCTATTTTAGCAACAAACATTGGAGCAAACTCGTCATGGACAATTCCATATCAGACAAGATACTGTTTGAACTTATTGATACTTCGTATCATCTTACAGTGGAGAAACTTCCAAAAAAGACAAAAAACGAATTAGGACTATAAAGCTAAGAATGTACCTGTTTCACACTCTTAAAATTAAATTTCAACTCAATTTATGCGTCGAAATTGACAATATCCTAAAATAGTGCATCCAAGTTAGAAAATACAATAGAAACGGTATTGAAATATGTTCTAATCAGGTTCACTGAAAAAGAAAAAAAAGGATGCAAAATTTTTGGAGCATTTCCTCAGAATTGCTCGCATTTAAAACTAAAATGAATTCTGTAAAATATTTAAAATAAATCATATATACGTTTCTCGACAGGTCTTAGTTAGATAGTTTTATTAAAAGATACTTGGTGCAAGGATCATAAACTTTTTTATTCCAACTATATAACTTTCGGATTGGTAAATGAATATTGCGTATGGTCTACTCCGATTAAAAAAATAAAAACCGCTTTGATTGGCAAATTGAGTAATATTTTATTTGTTTTTGAAAAAAAAGTATGTTTTTTAAAATTTTTTTTTCTTAGTTTTTAAGGTTTGGCTCAATTTTAGATATATACTAATCATAACTAAACAATTAACGTTATGAAAGGTATATGTATAATTTTAATCGCTCTATTCTTTGTGGGATGCAACTCACATGACAATTGCCAAGGTGTTCAAGATGTAATAGGCTTCTATGGCGGAAAAGGAAACTGTTCTAAAGGTAACTCTGGCAAAGGGAAGTTCTTTGAACTTAAGCTTTCTGAGTCTGATCGACTGAAGGATCATAAGGATCTTAAAATAGCAACGGCTAACATGGCATATATGATTTACACTTCTTTAAGTGAAACCGAAAAAGACCATTTAGAATTTATACGTGTAATCATTGAAAATGGTGCACAAAAAGCAAACGAAGAATATTCTATCAAAAACCTTGAATATTTTGTTGAATCAACTAAAAAATTAAACAATACATTAGGATACATTTTGGGTGAGGATTTCGAAACTTTGAACAAAATGGTAAGTCCAGGTGCTGTAGGTCATGACCATTTGACTACTGTAAGCAAAACCATCCATGAGAAAAACTCACAATTCGGAAGACCTAAGAAATTTAAGATCAACGGCTTCAAAGTAAATGAAGTAAATAAGAAAGATATAGTAAGTATCTATGGAGAGCTTGTAAGGGACGATGTAAAAAATCCATCTGACTTCACATTGACGCTTGATCCAATAGGTACAGACCAATATATATACGATGTAAGTGCAAGCTCAACATTGTAATAGCTTTATGTTATTTCGTGTTTCCTAATATATATAACTCATAACTAAACAAGATTAAACACGAGGGTTCTTCCTCGTGTTTTTTTTATTTCATACTTTAAAAAAAGGATGCAACCTTTTATAAAGATATAGCATCAATATAAAGAACATGAGTAACTTATTAAACAGCCTATTTCCGATGTCTGAATTACAAAAGAAATCTAATCTCAACAAAGTTTCTTTAACAACTTTTATTATTGATCTTTTTTTTCCGTTTTACTAAATGCTTTAGAGTGAGAAACTCACACATCTAAGGCACTGGCAACTATCTACCCGATAGACCATTTGAATTTTCCACACCCATTTACTTGGGTTGGAATAGAGGGATACAGAACGTATCCCTCTTTTTTTATAGATATTGATATTACTACTTACTATTAAAACAGCTTATATTTGCACGTTTTTGAATTAAACCTCTTGATTGAATTTCTATGAAAAAAGTCTTGATAACCATTGCCCTAAGCTTTTGGTTTGGTGTTCATATTTTTGGACAAGCTCCAAAAATTTCTTTTTACGCTTTAAAATGCAATTTTCAAACTAACCCTTTGGGTGTAGAAAGCCCAAATCCCTCTTTGAGTTGGTCACTGAAATCAATTGATAAATCTGTCATCCAAACGGGCTATCAAATTCAAGTTGCTTCTACCCATGCAAACTTAAATAGCGGAAAATCTGATTTCTGGGATACGGGGAAAATAATCTCGGATAAAAGCATTCAAGTCGAATACCAAGGTAAGCCTTTGGAATCCAATAAAAAATACTACTGGCGAGTGATAGTCTGGACCAATAACTTTCCACAGGGTATTCAAAGCCCCACTCAAACTTTACAAATGGGACTCCTACAAGAATCTGACTGGTCAAATTCAAAGTGGATTGCATTAGAGCAAATAAAGGAATCAGATAAAGTTTTGCCTGCTCTACACTATGAAAAACCACCCCAAGTGCCTTTTGCAAAAATGCCCATACTCAGAAAACAAGTGGATATTCCAAAAACCATTATAAATGCGACAGCCTATGTATGTGGTTTAGGTCATTTTGAGTTTTCAATTAATGGTAAAAAAGTAGGGACTAACTTTTTGGATCCGGGTTGGACCTTATACTATAAAACTGCTCAATATGTAAGTTTTGATGTAACTAAGTCCTTGCTTAAAGGTCAAAATACCCTAGGAATTGAACTAGGAAATGGATTTTATAATATTCCAAGAGGACGCTATCACAAGATACTCCAATCCTTCGGATATCCTGCAGCTAAAGCCATAATCAAAATCACATATTCTGACAATACGACTTCGGAGATCGTCACAGATAAATCTTGGAAAACCGTAGAAGGTCCTACCCGATTTAGTAGTATTTATGGGAGTGAAGATTTTGACGCTACGCTAGACTTTAAAGGATGGAAAAACAACGGTTTCAACGATTCTCAATGGCAAAGTGCAGTAGAATTAAATACCAAAATGCCAAGATTGATTTCTCAAACACAAGAGCCTTTGGGGTATTTCGATGAGTTTAAACCAAAAAAAATAACCAAAATTAATGATAGTACGTATGTTTATGATTTAGGACAAAATTTTTCAGGAATCCCAAAAATCACAGCATTAGGAACAAAAGCTCAAAAGCTCACGCTTCGTCCAGCCGAACTTATTCATGACAACGGCACTGTCAATCAAAATGCAGTAGGTAGACCTGTATACATGAATTACACACTCGGTAGTAACACAGCAGAAACTTGGCAGCCTAAGTTTATGTATTACGGTTTCCGATATGTACAAATTGAAAACGCGGTTCCCTCCGGATATCCTAATCCTAAAAAACTACCTATTGTGAAAGCACTAAGTGGCATTCATACCCGCAATAAGGCCGAAACTGTAGGTAAGTTTACCTGCTCCAACCCCCTTTTTAATCAGATATTTGACCTTATCAATTGGTCCATCAAATCCAATATGGCAAGTGTACTTACGGATTGTCCTCATCGTGAAAAATTGGGTTGGTTGGAAGAAGCCTATCTCATGGGCAACTCTCTCAGATATAACTTCGACCTAGCGACACTTTATCCCAAAATCGTACAAGACATTAAAGATTCCCAATTAGAAAATGGGATGATACCAGACATAGCTCCCGAATACGTGTATTTCGGTGGAGGGTTTCGTGACTCCCCAGAATGGGGATCTGCTGGCATCATCATTCCTTATGAGATGTATCAATGGTATGGGGACAAGGCCGTTCTCAAAAATAATTATGAGGTAATGAAAAAATACTTAGATTATCTAACGTCGAAATCGACCAATCATATTGTATCTCACGGTCTAGGCGACTGGTTTGATTATGGCCCTAAGGCACCCGGGGAGGCTCAATTAACATCCAAAGAGCTTTCCGCAACAGCAACATATATCTATGATATTCAGATCATGGCAAAGACTGCAGCTTTGTTAGACTACAAAGAAGATGCTATAAAGTTTCAAGAACTCGAAAAAGTGGTAACGACAGCTTTTAACGAGAAGTTTTACGACAAAACAAGCAAAATATACGAGAAAGGTAGTCAAACAGCATTTGCAATGCCTATTGTTCTTGGCATAGTACCCAAAGAAGATAAGGAGGCTGTTGCTCAAAATTTGGTTAAAAGCATACAAAACGATAACCACAAACTTACGGCTGGAGACGTAGGATTTCATTATTTAGTAGCTGCCCTACAAATGAGTGGTGCGTCAGAAACTCTGTATAAAATGAATAGCAGAAACGATGTACCAGGATACGGTTTTCAACTGGCTAAAGGAGCCACGGCACTTACCGAATCTTGGCCTGCTTTGCGAGAGGTTTCCAACAATCACTTTATGTTGGGTCATTTGATGGAATGGTTCTACACAGGGATTGGTGGTATAAAAATGCAAGAAGGTACCTTGGCATTTCAAAAAATTATCATTAAACCCGAAATGGTGGGAGATCTTACGTCTGCAGATGTAAGCTTTGAATCCATGTATGGAGCTATCCGAAGTGCTTGGAAAAAAGATAACAACAAAACAACCATGTACATAGAAATCCCTGTAAACACATCCGCTGAAGTGTTTTTGCCTAGTGGGAATGTTCGAATTGTTGGACAGCCTTTAGATTCTAAAGCATTAAACACGCTCAACAACTCCATAAATCTAGGCTCAGGCAAATACACCATCGAAATATCAAAATAAAATTTTCTAATGGAAAAAGCACTTAAAATTGGCCTTTTTGGTATTGGACTAGATACGTATTGGGATCAGTTCGAAGGATTAAAAACTAGGCTTGAAGGCTATCTTTCTGAGGTAGAATCAAAGCTACAAACATCAACTAACCAAGTAATTAATGTAGGACTTGTTGACAATATAGACAAAGCATTTCGTGCTGGCAAAACCTTTAAGCAAGAGGATGTTTCTGTATTGTTTTTATACGTAAGCACGTATGCTCTTTCCTCCACGGTTTTGCCTGTAGTACAAAGAGCCAATGTACCTGTTATCATACTCAATTTAGCACCAGAAGCAGCAATTGACTATACCAAGTTCAATGCCATGACCGATCGCACCCAAATGACAGGGGAATGGTTGGCGTACTGCTCGGCTTGCCCCGTACCCGAAATCGCCAATGTATTTAATCGTGTAGGGATCAAATTCCATCAAATTACAGGTATGCTTCACGATGATCCTGAATGCTGGAATGAAGTAAGCGAATGGATAGAAGCTGCTCATGTAAAAGAAATTATGGCTTACAACCGTATGGGAGCTATGGGGCATTATTACAGTGGTATGTTGGATATATACTCAGACCTTACACAGCAATACGCTCATTTTGGAGGTCATATCGAACTTTTAGAGGTTGAAGAATTAGCCGTACTAAGAAAAGACGTATCAGAAACTGAAATACAAGAAAAAAGAAGGGAATTTGAACAGAAATTCGATATTCAACCCGATTGTCCCGAGCAAGATCTCGACAGTGCCGCCCGTACCTCGGTAGCTCTTGAAAGATTAGTTGAAAAGTACAAATTAGGCTCTTTGGCCTACTATTATAAAGGCACAGGCAATGAGGACAATGAAGAAACGATAGCCTCTATAATCCTTGGAAACTCACTTTTGACTGCCTCAGGCGTACCAGTAGCAGGCGAATACGAAATCAAGAATGTACAAGCCATGAAAATCATGGATAGCTTTGGCGTAGGAGGATCGTTTACAGAATACTACGCCATGGATTTCAAAGAAGACGTAGTCTTGATGGGACACGATGGCCCTGGTCATATTGCAATTGCACAAGGCAAAACCAAAGTAAGACCCCTAAAAGTGTATCATGGTAAAGTAGGGAAAGGAGTATCGGTAGAAATGCAAGTAAAAAATGGTCCTGTCACGCTTCTATCTGTCGTGGAGAAAAAAGGCGGAGGTCTTATGCTCTTGGTGGCAGAAGGAGAATCAGTTCCTGGACCCATT
>JBOFGX010000122.1:0-4121 GCA_051649345.1 Leadbetterella sp.
CCGATCTAAAGCCCTAATTTAGAGCACACGGTAGTTTTTTTATTTATAAATTTAAAAATAATCCCTTTCCGCCCAATTCAATCCTTCGGGTAATTCTTGGTTTGAAAATTCTATATGAATAACGCGTCTTTTTTTTGCATTTGTGGTTTTGCCTGAGCTGTGGAGGAGAAGAGGTTTCATAATCATGATTCCTCCATTAGGAACAGCACAATTTACCTCTTTTTCCGTGTTCCAATCGATATTTTCAGGTCTATAGATCTTCTTTTGATGCGATTTTGGTATTACTTTCAAAGCTCCGTTATGCTCATCGGTATAATCCAAATGGATTCGAATCGTAAAATTAGTTTCCAGAAGTTCTATGGGAGCTTGAACAGCAAACTGATTCTGCTTAACAGTCCAAGGGCCGAAATTCTCTAAGTCTAATTTTTTATCAACTGAAATAGTCAAATCTTGATGATAGGATACGTACCAATTGGATGCCTCAGGTTTATCGAAATATATACTTTTAACAACAAAAAAATCCTTTCCAAATAGCCCTGAAATTATCTTATTGAGATTGTCAGTAAAAATTAGTTTTTTTGTTTCTGGAATTTCCTTTAAAAATTGCCTAATAGCAAACAAATCGTTTGATTTACGAAAAGTTTCATTCGAATTATCCGCTAGATTAATAGTAGTAATGATTTGTTCTATTTCATCGGACGAGTAAACACTTGATATGGTCGTATAGCCATTGTTATGTAATTCTTTTATGGAGTCCTTCATCTTTAAGAATTGTTTTATAGTTTGAATGGTTAAGGTTCGCTTTAGTTGTTATTGATTTAGATGGATCTATGCTACAAGAATTCCTGGTTTATCAATGCATACAATTAATTGAAATACTAAGAGGTATATGTTTTTAGTTTTAATAATACCTATTTAGATTTTGAATAACGCTTCACAAGATAGTAACAATTTTAATCAAAGTAATATTAAGCATCATTTACTCCTATCTCTTTTCAATCATTTTGTTTAATGATGTTGGTTTTTAGGATTTTGTCCAATTATCTCAAAATGTTTTATAAATCAGCAGCCTATTCCAAACACCAACCTAAATGTAGGTTATTTAATGTTAATGACTTTAAAGAATAGTTTGCTTTTGTAAATGAAGAATAGAATTCTACGTTTTTCAATTGAAGATTTATTGTATATGAACTTGTGCAGCTGTTTGCTGTAGTTTTACCCTCTATTAATTGGATTTCAAGACTTCCAGAAATGGGTGTCCAGGTATTCAACAAGGTATTGGTTTTATCCCGCCCTTTACCCATCATATCAAGCGATAATTCTTCCTCGGGTTTTTCCAACTTGTTTTTATATTCAAGAATCTTTAAGTCGAAATTAGAAATATCATATACTTTTATTTCTTTTGTAAGGTTTAACTTTAAAGCATCTCCTGAAATATACAATTCTGCTTTTGAATCCTTAGAATGTTGTTTTACTAAAAAAGAACTTGTTCCAAACGTATTTCCTGACCAATCAAATTTCTTCTTTTCTATGTCAATTGATTCAGTTTTACAACAAAGTATAATAAATAGAATAGGAAAGAGTGCTAATTTTTGCATAATAGATGTTTATTTAGTGTTTAGACAATAGAGTCAGATCATAGTAAAATGGTTGTAAATTACGTTGAAATTTTACTTTATAAAATACTATTCCACCTCACTCTGCTATGCTTAGTCTCCAGACTAAGCATAGGCGTTACTCGGTCTTCAGACCGAAGAAATTGAAATCCGCTAGATATTTTTTAAGCTATTTTATTCGTTCTAGTGTAATGTGTTTTTGTAACTATAAATGTTGACGCTTTTACAGCGGCACAAACTTCAAGTAGCATGTGTCAAAATATGGTCTGAAGACCATAAAACACTTGTGCTTAGTCGGAGACTAAGCAAAGCATAGATATTTTTCTCCCCAGAAAATTATTGTGAGCCCTTTTTTCGATGATAGTCGTGTTTTGGGATGATAGATGCCGGATGTTAGGAAAATTGAAAAATGTTAAAACAAAAAAAAACCACCCCATGAGAGGTGGTTTTCAACAATATCAGAAAAGTAAATTTTATTTACCTAAAGCCTTTAGCATGGTCTCTCCAATTTCCGCCGGTGAGTCCACTACATGTATGCCACATGAACGCATAATCGCCATTTTAGCAGCAGCTGTATCATCAGCACCACCAATAATAGCACCTGCATGACCCATTCTACGTCCTTTAGGTGCAGTTTGTCCTGCTATAAAACCTACAACGGGTTTTTTATTGCCTGTCGATTGTATATAATGAGCGGCTTCTGCTTCCATGCCACCACCGATTTCACCTATCATTACTATACCGTCAGTCTCAGGATCATTCATCAATAACTCTACGGCTTGCTTTGTAGTAGTGCCAATGATAGGATCACCTCCTATACCAATAGCGGTAGATTGACCTAAGCCTACTTTAGAAAGTTGATCCACAGCTTCATACGTAAGAGTTCCTGATTTAGAAACAACACCAATTCTACCTTTCTTAAAGATAAAACCAGGCATGATGCCTACTTTGCATTCTTCTGCAGTAATTATACCTGGGCAGTTAGGTCCAATCAAGGTAACATCTTTACCTACAAGATACGATTTAGCTGTTATCATATCTTTGGTAGGTATACCTTCAGTGATACAAACGATAACTTTTATACCCGCATCTGCTGACTCCATGATAGCATCCGCTGCAAATGCTGGCGGAACAAAAATGATGGAAACATCTGCTCCAGTGGTTTGTACAGCATCCTCCACTGTATTGAAGACGGGCTTCTCTAAGTGCAATTGCCCACCTTTACCCGGTGTAACACCTCCTACGACATTAGTGCCGTATTCGATCATCTGGGTAGCGTGAAAAGTACCTTCAGTACCCGTAAAACCTTGAACAATTACTTTGGAGTTTTTATTTACAAGAACACTCATTAATCTATCAATTTTGTTATAATTACAAAAATACATTTCAAGATGGTTTCATACAAATCAACCATTTGAATTACTTCTGGATTAAAATTTAATCTTGATTAAATACCAAAAGCACTCTTAACCTTATCTACGAAGTCCAGTTTTTCCCAAGTAAATGTTTCTACTTCTACTTCTACTTTTTGTCCTGCATTTTCAAACGTCTTTTTGATTACTTCAGAGGCTCTGCCCATGTGGCCATAAGCCGCTGTTTCGGAATAAATAGGTGTCCTAAGCTTAAGTCTTTGCTCAATAGCATACGGACGCATATCGAATGTTTTCTCTACAATTTTAGCTATTTCACCATCGTTTAGGCTCACTTTTGAAGTGTTATACGTGTTGATGAAAATTCCACATGGTTCTGCTACTCCAATAGCATAAGATACTTGTACCAATACTTCATCACATACCCCCGCGGCTACTAGATTTTTTGCAATATGACGTGTTGCGTACGCAGCAGAGCGGTCTACTTTCGAAGGATCTTTACCAGAAAATGCACCTCCACCGTGTGCACCCTTACCGCCGTAGGTGTCTACGATGATTTTACGACCCGTAAGACCTGTATCTCCATGTGGGCCACCAATTACGAACTTACCCGTCGGGTTAATATGATATTGGATTTTATCGTTAAAGAGAGCTCGTAGTTCAGGCTTTAATTTAGCTTTTACTCTTGGAATCACGATATGGATGATGTCAGATTTTATTTTTGCTAACATCGCACTTTCTTCATCAAAATCATCATGTTGTGTCGAAACCACAATGGTGTCGATCCTCTGAGGTTTATTATCGTCCGAATATTCAATTGTCACCTGCGATTTTGAATCCGGGCGTAAATAGGTAATAGTCTTGTTTTCTCTGCGTATCTCAGATAGTTCCTGAAGGATTTTATGCGATAAGTCTAATGCCAACGGCATGTAGTTTTCGGTTTCTTTAGAAGCATACCCAAACATCATTCCTTGGTCACCAGCACCTTGAGCATTGGCTTTGGCTTCAAAATCTTCAGCAGCTTTGCGGTCTACGCCTTGATTAATGTCCGAAGATTGCTCGTGAATGGCAGAAATAATACCGCAAGAATTAGCCTCAAACATATATTCGGCCTTCGTATAACCTATTTTTCGTA
>JBOFGX010000123.1:0-4231 GCA_051649345.1 Leadbetterella sp.
AAAATTCGTAAAGTGGTTTACTATTAATCCTGTATGAGCTGCCGTAGTATCCCTTTCCAAATCTACTGTTGCCGAATCTTTCCTATATAATGACTTGGGAGAATCATTCATTCCAAAATATGCTATCCTGCTATAATTATCTTTATAGCTATTTGTTACCATAAGCTTGTTTGAGAATGATGATATATAATTATCAGAAATTGCAACACTACCGCTCCTCCAAACCCTTTGACTTTCATCTGTTGCAAAAACATTTCTTGATGAATCTACTTTCCATGGAGACTTTACAACTTCTTGATAGGTAGAACCAGTAGAAGTTGAAGAGGTTACCTTTTGGGTAGAATACGGACTGACCACATTGGCATTTTGTGGTATCGTATCTTTTTTTATAATTGTACTGTAATCTGAAGAATAACCATTCCTACCAATAAAAACTAGAAATACTATTCCCAGCAAACCCTTCCATCCTTTCATAGAAACTACTCCAAAATAATTTCAACACTTGCTAAGCAATTAATTACCTAACAATCCACTTATATTCATACGCAAGTTCTGGCACTCGCGTTCTATTGGCGATACGCTTTAATCTATCGGGTAAAGCCATTAAATAATCTCTGGCTTTTTCAGCTTCTCCAGTTAAACCACCTACAAAACCTATCTTCCACTCGTCCAACAAATCTTCTAGTATTTTTACATAGTCCAATGACGTATACACTCCCAACCTTTGTGCTGAGTCTGAAAAATGAGAATATAGACCGCCTATCTTATCACCTGTTTCTCGTAAAAAATGAGCTGGCATGACAATTTTCTTTTTCATCATATCCTCAAACGCCAAAATCACCTCAGAGGAATCTACTTCCAAAAATTTAGATATAAATGTTTTATACGCTTTCGCATGCCTCATTTCATCCGATGCAATTACACCACATATTTTAGATAAATGTGCATTACCATACTTTTTTGCAAGTGTAGCGGTCCTTCTATGCGAAATATTGGTTGCTAGCTCTTGAAATGATGTATAAATAAAATTCCTATAAGGATCTGCATCAGTACCAATATCAAAGCCATCTGCGATTAACCACTGTGTAGATGTCTCCATTTCACGCATATTGACCCTACCACTCAAATACAAATATTTATTCAATAAATCTCCATGCCTATTTTCTTCAGCTGTCCACCATCTCGTCCATTTAACCCAGCCACTTTCTCTGTCTTCCACCTGATTGATTCCTTTTACGGTCATTAACCATGACTCGTAGGTTGGCAATGCCTCTTCTGTAATGGTATCTCCTACTAATACAGCCATATAATCGTAAGGTAGCTCCTTACATGCCTCCTGTAAAAGCTTAACTTCATCCATAAAATTTTCTTTACTTGAATCGGGAAGAAAATCGGTTGGCTGCCAGTTGGAATCAATAGGATTGAGATACTCTTCAATCAAACTGTCCAGCTGCTGCCCAACATGTTGCATAACTTCAAATCTTGAAGCAGGTAAATTCATTAAGCTAGTTAGAAAAATGGATTGCAAATATACTAATTCATAAATAAATTAGAGGATTCTAAAAATTTATTGTCAAAATCATACGTATTTTTGCATTAAAACGAACCAAAAATTATATTATTCTGTGTTTTAAGCATATTTCATGATTATTTTTAATTACCTACTTGGAGGCCTATATTTAGTATATTTCGGTATTTTGATATGTGTTTTTCACCCAATTCAATGGATTGCATTTAATCTACTTGGGCGGAAATCACACCAGACAACCGTTGAAGTACTTAATTATTTGATGTTAAAAGGTTGGATATTGACAGGTTCCATTTCGAGTTTTGAATCTACTCATCCTTTACCAGATAATCAAACCATACTTTTCGTTGCAAACCATCAAAGTATGTTCGACATTCCAGGAATAATATGGTATTTAAGAAAATATACACCCCTTTTTATTTCTAAAAAAGAACTTTCCAAAGGCATTCCTAGTATTTCCTACAATCTTAGAGTGGCAAAGGCCGCATTAATTGATCGTAAAGATTCAAAACAAGCAATAGCAGAAATCATCCGATTTGCTGAGTATATAAATACCCATGAATTTTCTGCGGCTATTTTTCCAGAAGGTACACGTTCCAAAAATGGGATTCTAAAACCCTTTCAAGTAGGAGGGTTAGCCACATTGATAAAAAAATGCCCCAATGCCAAAATTGTACCTATAGCCATTCAAAATACAGGAAAATTCAATCCAACAGGATTATTCCCATTGCGTTGCTTTACGAAAATGAAATGGACAACTTTAGAACCTATTGATGCTACTCTTCTAAATCCTGAGGAAGTAACAAGGCAAGCTGAAAATCAAATTAGAGCGTATTTAGACAACCATTCCGTGTAATTTTGGGTTTACTATTTTACATTAAAACACCTTGGTTTTCATCGTAAATTGTTACTTTTACAAAGAGAAAACAAACGTGCAGTTTTAAAAGATAAATGACAGCAAAAGATTACATTGATTCAAACATACAACCTCTTCATTTGCAAGACACTGTAAATGAAGCTCTTGATGTTTTTTATTCTTCCAAATGCGAGCATTTACCCGTTCTTTCGGATATTGGAAATGTGGAATGCATGTTTAGTTATGACAACTTAAAGCGAGCAGATCCTCTACTAAAGCTAGATAATATTTTTACATTCTTCAAGCCCAATCTGGTAGATAAGGATACTCCAATATACAAGCTATTATCGATCGCAATTGAGGCAGAATTGGATACGCTTCAAGTTGTAGATGAAAAAAAGGTTTATCTTGGATGCATTAAAACAAACTTACTGTTTTTAGATTTTCTTAAAAAATTAGGGTTAGACAAATCTGGCGGTATTATCGAGGTGCGAAAGGACAATCAAAGCATAAGTGAAATAGCAAAAATCGTGGAATCTGAGCATTGCCATATAGTTTCCATTTTTGAAAACAATGACCTCAATGGGAATAAGTCCTTTATTCTGAAAGTTGATGCTGATCAAATAAATTATATACTGCTTGCTCTCGAACGATACAATTATGAAGTTTTGTCTTACTTTTCAAATCACAAAGTAAGCAATCTCGAGAAAGAAAGATTAGATCACTTATTGCGATATATAAATATTTAGAAAGCTATGGATTTAGTTATACATGGCCGTTCGTTTGACTCTTCCGCTCTTAAACACATTCAAGATTTTTTTTGTGCTTTGAGAGAACATAATTTCGTATATGAGATTTCTGAGAGTTTTGCATCTATATTGAAAAACAATCAGATAGATTTCTCAAGTGAAAATATTTTTACGAATAATCAAACTCCAAAAAAAGCGGATGTAGCACTAAGTGTTGGAGGTGACGGAACTTTCTTGGAGACCGTAGGTTTTGTTGCTCCATTGGACATGCCAATTGTAGGAGTAAACTTTGGAAGATTGGGTTTTCTAACAGATGTTCAGCCACAAAATATCAAACAAACTATCAAAAACCTCTCAGAAAAAAAATACAGTGTGGAAGAGAGATTGATGTTAAAAGCAATAGCTGATAAGCCTTTTTTTGAAATAGGCATGAATTTTGCACTTAATGAAATAGCTATTTCTAAAACGGACACATCGTCGATGATAGTGGTTCACGCTTATGTTGATGATGAGTTTTTAAATAGTTACTGGGCAGACGGTCTGATGGTTTCAACACCTACAGGCTCTACTGGATACAATCTTAGTTGTGGAGGTCCTTTGGTTTTACCTGGATCTGAAAACTTTGTAATAACTCCAATATGCCCACACAATCTTTTTGTGAGACCTATAATTGTTTCATCAAAAAGTATAATAAAGCTTTCTGTTGAAAGTAGAAGTAATAATTTTTTACTTTCTATGGATTCAAGGGCCAAAATAGTTGGTAACGATATTGGAGAAATAATAATTTCCCAAAGCGAATTCCCAGCTAAACTTGTAAAAATGAGCGGTGGAGAGTTTTTTACTGTTTTACGTAAAAAACTAAAGTGGGGAGAAGATGTAAGAAATAGAAGATAATATAAGGGATTATAAGTCGTTTTAAAAATTAAACTCGTACAAAATGCACTCATTAAAAGTTGTACTAACAATCACGGGATTACTCTTTGGCATAAGTAGTGCCAAATCTCAGGGTGGTATCTTTTCCAAGAGAAATGCATCTCATCAGGTGGCATCTGTTGGAATCGGTGGAGGTTCTTCTCACTATTATGGCGATCTAGCCTC
>JBOFGX010000124.1:0-2545 GCA_051649345.1 Leadbetterella sp.
AACATCAGCGTGGGTAAGGGACTTGGGAGAGGTTTAAATGCCATATTCTCACAAAACTCCAATATTTCTGTAACTGAACATGAGGAAGTTGCTAAATTCGAAATAGCACTTGAGGATATCGAGTTAAATCCTTACCAGCCTAGAACATATTTTGATCAGACTGCTCTCAACGAACTTAAGGTTTCTATTCAGAAGCAAGGTATAATTCAACCCATAGCCGTAAGGCAATTACCCAATGGCAAATATCAACTAATATCTGGAGAAAGGAGATTTCAAGCTTCAAAACTCGCAGGATTAAAGTCGATTCCAGCCTATATAAGACTAGCAACTAATATTCAGATGCTGGAAATGGGTATTATAGAAAATATCCAAAGGGAGAATTTAAATGCAGTCGAAATTGCCCTCTCGTTTCGAAGATTATTAGAAGAATGCAACATCAAACAAGAAGAATTAGCCGATAGAGTAGGTAAAGATCGTAGCACGGTAAACAACTATTTACGCCTTTTGCAGCTTCCCAATGAGATTCTAGAAGGAATTAAGCTAAAAAAAATCACTATGGGACATGCACGTGCCATTTTGGGGTTAGATAATAAGACTCTTTTTTCTAAAATTTATAAAGAAATCCTTGATAAGCAGCTTTCTGTACGAAAAGTAGAAGAATTGGTTCATAAAACGAATGCTGCAGTTTCACTTCCTACAAATCTCAAAAAAGATAACAAACCAAAGAAAAGAAATTTAGAAGGGTATGAATTGGCTTTAAAGGACTTTTTCAAAGTGGACGTAAAAGTTCTGGCGGATCCAAATAGTACGGGGGAAATCAAAATTTCATTTTCTTCAAAAAATGAGTTGGAAGCTATAATAAAGCTGCTAAAAAAGAAAAAGTAATGGCTATTATAAGGCAATTATCATTTTTAGGGTTTCTTTTTGTGACCAGTTTATCTTTGTTTGGACAAGGAAAGTTAGATACAACAAAAATTAAATCTAAGGTAGTAACTAAACCTATAGTAGCACCTGATACAGCCAGAGGAAAAAAACTAAGAGCATTCAAAAAAAACTCGGCTGATGTATTACCCAAAGTGTTTGGTTTTAAAAAATATTCACCGAAAGAAAAACCCAAAATTGCCTTTATTCGATCTATGATTTTACCAGGTTGGGGGCAAATCACAAATAAACAATGGTATATGTTACCCATTATTTATACTGGAGCGGGAGTAGGCGGATATTTCATATATGAAAACAATCGAAAATGCAATGAATACGTGTCCTACCTTCGGATAATGGACAAATTAAAGATAAACGAAGTATTAGTTCCTGATTCTGATGGTATTTACAAAGGTCCTTTTAGTAAAGATCTTATAAATAATACAGCGAAAACATATAGAAGATGGAAACAAGGTACAGTCATAGGAGTAGGAGTGGGTTGGCTTTTGTTTGCGGTAGACGCTAATGTATCTGCTCACCTTAAGGGCTTTGATGTTTCGGATGATATTAGTATGAAGTTTTCTCCTACACTGATTCCTTCAGGAAGTGCAGTGGCATTTGGAATAAAAATGAATTTTAATTTAAATAAATAATGAAAATTACGCTTTTGGGGTATGGAAAAATGGGAAAAGCTATAGAAAAAATAGCTCTAGAAAGAGGCCATACCGTCTCCTATAAAATAGATATTGATAATGCTACTCAAATAAACGAATTGAGCCTCGATAATACGGATGTTGTAATAGAATTTTCATCGCCAAGCTCTGCATTTAAAAATATTGAAGTTTGCATGAATAAAGGGCTTAAAACAGTTTGCGGAACTACGGGTTGGCTAGAACACAAGAGCTCCATCGAAAACCTTTGCAAAGAAAAGAATGCCGCATTTTTTTACGCAAGTAACTACAGTGTTGGAGTAAATCTTTTTTTCAAACTGAATAAAGTACTGGCTAGACTTATGGCACCACAAAATCAGTATGAAATCTGCACTTATGAAATTCACCACACAGAGAAACTAGATTCACCAAGTGGTACAGCCATAACCCTTGCAGAAGGAATTATGGAAAATAATCCTCTTAAAACCAACCATGTAAACAACGAAATCCCTAAATCGAATGAAGTCGCTATTTGGTCATCCAGAGAAGGTAAGGTTCCGGGAACGCATACTGTAAAATACATTTCAGATGTAGACGAAATAACAATAACCCATGAAGCCTATTCTCGCATGGGATTTGCATTAGGTGCTATTATATCTGCCGAATGGTTAGTAGACAAAACAGGTGTTTATGGAATGGATGATATGCTTAAACTCGATTGATTCTATAAATTGCTATGTAAGAATTTATTCAGCATCTTTTTCTCCAGGTCTGAAAGATTAGATTTTACTTCTAAGCTGTAGTTTATTGCTTTGTTTGGTTGCAATGTAACAGTGATCTCTTTCTCTACATAGGCTCGAATAATACCTAGTGTTACTTTGTCACCTATTTTCTTGTTTTCTGCTATCTGAGATATATTCTTGAAGGCTTTTCCATCCACAGTTTTAATAAGATCTCCCGTAGTTAATCCTGAC
>JBOFGX010000125.1:0-3363 GCA_051649345.1 Leadbetterella sp.
TTTACAACAGTAATATACTGAAAGTCAATAGCTAAAAAGCTAATCGGCTCTCTACATATTTCACGAAAAATCAAGAAAATCAGCCTCAGTTGTTAAAATGAGAGCTTTTTTGAAAATCAACTGTCAAAGTCAAGAAAAAAGCCAAGGGTGTAAAAAATGATGACGTAAAAGACGGAGACGGTGGCGGAGGTTCAGGATCTGGTGGACCAGGAGGTGGTAGTCCGGGAGGTGGAGGATCCGGTGGGGGTGGTGGAGGACCACGCTAAAATTTGCCTTTGTTTTACAATCTAAGTTATTGTTTATTCGAGCCGTAAAAGCGTTCAAAGAAGAGTTTTTTATACTCTTGAAACGTATTTAGCTCAAAGGCATTTCGAAGGATATCGAGATTTTTTTCATCTTTCAAGGGCTTTGGAAGTACATCAATTACTCTTCTATTCTCATCTAGAATAGGATCTCCAAACTGGGTTCCAAATATCTGATCTTGTCGCGTGTTTACAAGTACCCTATCCATCAAATATGCGTAGTGTAAAAGATGCCCTTCTCCTTTTAGGACAGCCTCTTCAATAAGTGGTAGCACTGTTTTTTGAAACTCCACGTCTAAATCTGCGTGTTGAATAAGTATCCAGCAATTACTAATCCCATCACTTCCGACCTGCTGTATAGTTGGCCATCCATTTTCCGAAATAACCTTTTTTAATATTTGTATGTTGTAGCTGTCGATTGAATTTGAACTATCCGTCAATATCTTTTGGGCAATTGAATCCGGATAGATTTGTTTTAGACTATCCAATATATGCGGTTTCCTAATTCTTTGATCTCTGATATATGCTTCGGATAGCGTTTTTTTCAAGCTTTTACTATTTCCAGATTCTGTATTGTATTGATTACGAGCATTTTTATCTTTAATATTCTGCCATTCTTTTTTGTTTAACCAAAGCGTATCTGACAGTAATCGTTTCCATTCATAGACTATATAACCACTATTTAGTAAAAGGTGTAGGTGTTTTTTGCATTTTTTCAATTTACCAATTTTCAAGTATAAAGGAATTGTTTTCTTGTAAATAGTCTGGTGAAAAGCTAAATGATTAGTTTGTTTTTTTGCCAATGTATAGATTTTTTCGGCTTTGAAATATTCACCTACTTTATAAAGAGAATCAGCAACCCATTTAGTTTTAAAGTATGCATATTCATTTAATAATTCTTGCGAGTGCAAGGAATTAGCAATCATAAATAGAAAAGTAGTTGTTGTGATTTTGATCAAACGCATCAATTTACGGAAGTGAGTTTTAAAATATACAAAGGATAATTTAAACTTAATTTAGGCGTTAAAAATGATACAATTCGTATGTTTTTGACTTTTTATTATTATTAACCAAAGGCGTAAAAAAAACTCTACAAAAGTGTAGTCGTTTGAAATAATCAAATATAAATAGGAGGTTAATTTTTCATTAAAATTGTGTAACTAATTAGTTCTCTGAGCTAAATAAGTTATTTTTGTACCCACTTTAAATCTGAAAATACTATGAAGAAGAGAAGCCTAGTATGCATATTAGTATGTTTTTTATCTATAACGGCTTGTTATAAAGATGAGTTAGAGGAGCTCCAAAACCAATATAAAGAGCTCGAACAAAGAATTGTCAGTATTGAAACTGTAAACAAGCAACTGACAGATATTTCAGCCAATTTGAGTGCTATTGATAAAAAGCTCACAGAATTAGAAAAAGCTCAAACTTCTCAGCAAGCTACCCAAAAGCAACTGGCTGAGGAGCATGCTAAAGTCGCAAAACTTCAAGTTTTGACCCATCAACTATATATATTAGCCGAAAATAATTTTCTTGATCTAAATGTGGTAAGTACTTTATTAAAAGAGGTAAATGAAAATATTAGCAAAAAGGAATACGATAAAAGTATATCTGCATTAGAGACATTTATCAACTCTGTTTCACCTACAGAAATTAAGCTAAAAGATAGATCCGTATCTCCTTCGGCAAAGAATTTCTTGACTCTAAAACCAGGGTTTGAAAACCTAGAAATGTTTACAATGCTTACCTCAGAAGATGTACTTTCTTTAAGTCCAAATTTTGTTTATGGGAGTGGAGCAGATGGGGCTGCGTTGTATAAAAATAATGATGGAACTTTTAGTTTGTTAAATAATCTTGAGTTTGATTTTTCAGTAGCACGTATCACATTTGACAAATCCTTTAAACCTGTTCGTGGAGAATATATATTGAATGCAAGTGGATCTGGTAATACCATTATGTGTTCGGGTACGTTAGCTACACCTCAGGAACACGGTTTTGGCCCATTATATTTAGCAGGAGCTGAAAGTGATGGTAATAGAATGGGTATCATAGCTATAGATCCCAATAAAAAAGCTGTTAATAGAAATGAAGGTAAGTTTTTGCCAGCTTTAGGTGAGTGGTATGCTGAGAATGCGGTTCCTCTACACAAAGATGCATATCCAAATAAAACAGTTATTATGATAGGAGATGATCATGGTATTGATGCTTCACCAGAAGGCCAGTTTGCCTTGTATGTTGGCGATAGAGGCGATTTAGAAAAAGGCAAATTATATACTCTAAAGCTAAAAAATAATTTCAGAGTTGAAGCTTTAATGAAAGAAAACGAAAGCTATGAGTTTGAAATGGTAGAAATGAACCAAAGAAACATAAATGCTTTAGCAGCCGAAGGAATCCAGAAAGGCGTTATGTCATTCTCTAGAGTGGAAGATATAGATTATAGAAAAGGGTCTGAAGCCAACCATCGGGAAGCATACTTTTCCGTAACTGGTAGAAAGTCCAACGCTTTACTAGGAAGAGGTACATTTTATGGACGAATGTATAGACTTAATTTTGACGCAAACTCTCCTCTCAGCGGTAAAATTACGTGTATTCTAGATGGTGATCTGCCTACGGGTAAAGCAAAGGCGTTTCATTCGCCTGATAACGTGATGGTAACCGAGAACTATGTATATATTGTAGAAGATCCGAATGGTTATCCAGATAATGCTGATAAAACGCATTTCGCACAAATGTATCAATATAACATACTTACAGGCGAATTAAAAACTGTTCTTGAATGTAATCAGACTCAAGCAGCCAATTTGGGCTTTGGGCTAGCGTCCAAGACTTGGGAATTATCCGGTCTTACTGATATTTCGGAAACTATTGGTGTGCCCAACACATTTCTATTTGTAACTCAAAATCACGGATGGGTGCCGAAAGATGGAACCTCATTTACTGATCCTGATGCCAATGTTCCTAATAAGAACAATGAACGAAATCTTGAAGGCTCGATGATGTTTGTCATTAAGGGGCTACCTAGATAGACAAAAACGATTTTAATGATGAAAATATGCCATTG
>JBOFGX010000126.1:0-5656 GCA_051649345.1 Leadbetterella sp.
GCTCCTTGTTCGTATCAAAGCTATTTTGAAGAGAAGCCAACTTTTACCCAATGACAGTCCAAAAGAGTTTTATTCGGTAGGACAATATTCATTTTACCCTCTTAGCCAAATATTAAAGCACAGTCAAGGAGACCAAAAACTAACAACCAAAGAAGCGAAACTTTTAGAATTATTTTGTCAACACCCACAAGGAACCATTACTCGGAGCTATTCACTAAAAATGATTTGGGGAGATGATACTTTTTTTAATGCCCGTAGTATGGATGTGTATATTACGAAGCTTCGAAAGTATTTGTCTTTTGATCCTCAGATTCAAATTTTAAATCTTCATGGCGAAGGATTTAAATTGATTTCGGAATAGTTTGGATCTATCAAGAAATTTGAAAAGTATACAATTTTACTAATTGACCTTACCCTCCTCCTATTATTCTTAATTTGGAGATGTCCTGCGGACAGCCCCACTTTTTTTTCGAAAAAAAAGTGGGCAAAAAAAACATGAATAAAACAACGATCCTCTTTAAAATTTAAACTTAAATCATAAGTGTAAAACACTACATTCAAATTTTAAAACGGACTGTTTTATTCTTTTTACGAACAATTTATTCTTTTTAAATCCAATGACATTATCGTCAAACTTCTAAATATGTTAAACCTTTGAGAGACTTGTACTATTGAAGATGGTTTCAAATGGCTTACAAAACAAATAACATTTACATGCTCAGCTTTTTCACTCAATTTAATTTTTAAACCAAAATTTTCTTTTAAAAAAAGACCAAAAAGGAAAAAAAACCAATTTCGCTATTTTTTGAACTTATTTTGGGGTATAATTTGAAATTTTATAGTCAAATTTGTACCTCAAAATTATACGTTCATATGTCTAAAAGCACATTATTTGATAAAGTTTGGGACGCACACGTGGTAAAACACATCGAAAACGGACCAGACGTACTTTTTATAGATAGACACTTCATCCATGAAGTGACCAGCCCAGTTGCCTTTTTGGGACTTGATACACGTGGTATTGGTGTCATGTATCCGAAAAGAACATTTGCAACGGCGGATCATAACACACCTACTATCAATCAACATTTGCCAGTAAACGATCCCCTTTCGGCCAATCAGTTGAAAGCTCTTGAGTCGAATACAGCTAAACACGGTATTTCACACTGGGGATTGGGTCATATCAAAAACGGTATCGTTCACGTAGTAGGACCAGAAAATGGAATTACACTTCCTGGAATGACGATCGTTTGTGGTGATTCACATACATCTACGCACGGTGCATTTGGTGCAATTGCTTTTGGTATTGGTACATCAGAAGTGGAAATGGTGCTTGCTTCACAGTGTATCATGCAACCCAAACCGAAAAAAATGAGAATCAACGTCAACGGAACGCTTGGAAAAGCTGTTACTCCCAAAGACGTAATATTATATGTAATCGCTAAAATTTCTGCTGCAGGTGCTACAGGATATTTTGTAGAATACGCAGGAAATGTTTTCGAAGAAATGAGCATGGAAGGTCGTATGACAGTCTGCAACATGTCTATCGAAATGGGAGCTAGAGGCGGTATGATTGCTCCGGATGCTACGGCTTTGAATTACCTTAAAGGAAGAGAATTTAGTCCAAAAGGAGAAGAGTGGACAAAACTAGAAGCCTATTGGTCAACCCTAAAAACAGACGAAGGTGCTACGTTTGATTCTGAACTACACGTGAAAGCCGAAGATATTGAGCCGCAAATTACTTACGGTACAAATCCAGGTTTAGGTACAGGTATAAGCCAGGCGATTCCTCAAGCCAAAGAAGTGATCGACGGTGAAGCGAGCTACAAAAAATCGCTAGAATACATGGGATTTGCTGAGGGGCAATCGATGATCGGAAAAGAAGTAGACTATGTATTTTTGGGAAGCTGTACAAACGGACGTATCGAGGATTTCAGAGCATTTGCTTCTATTATCAAAGGAAAGAAAAAAGCATCGAACGTGACGGCTTGGTTGGTACCTGGATCCCACGTAGTGGAAGCCCAAATCAAAGAAGAAGGTATTTACGATATGCTTGTAGAAGCGGGTTTTGAACTCAGACAACCGGGTTGTAGTGCATGTTTGGCTATGAATGATGATAAAATTCCATCGGGAAAATTGGCAGTTTCTACATCAAACAGAAATTTTGAAGGACGTCAAGGACCTAATTCTCGTACGTTGTTGGCTTCTCCTCTCGTAGCAGCAGCAGCAGCCGTAACGGGTAAAGTGACAGATCCTAGGGGGTTAATGTGATACGATACTTTAGGCAATAGGCTTTAAGCTATATGCTTAGATGTAATCATTTAAAAATAAAATTTGTAGAAATTAAAATATAGATTTTTGAGAGATTTTAGAAAGTATGAAGTTTGGCAATTATCCCACGAATTCGTTCTTGAGATTTACAAACAAACTTTAAAATTTCCAGATGATGAAAAAGATTATTTTAATAAAACAAAAACTATATCATTTAAGTCAAAAATTAACTAAAAAACAAAATGCCTAAAGCGTAAAGCATATAGCCTAAAGCCTAAAGCACTAAAATAAAAAATCATGGCATACGATAAATTTACAATATTAAAATCTACCTGTGTTCCGCTTCCTTTGGAAAACGTGGATACGGATCAAATCATACCTGCACGTTTCTTAAAAGCAACGAAGCGTGAAGGTTTTGGAGATAATCTTTTCAGAGATTGGAGATACAACAATGACGATAGCCCAAAAGCTGATTTCGTCTTGAATAACTCTATTTATAAAGGAAAAATACTTGTAGCGGGGCGTAATTTTGGATCAGGATCAAGTCGTGAGCACGCTGCTTGGGCGATTTATGATTACGGATTTCGTTGTGTAGTATCCAGCTTTTTTGCTGATATTTTCAAAGGTAATGCTCTTAACATTGGGATCTTGCCTGTAACGGTAAGTCCAGAATTTTTGAAAGAAATCTTGGATTCTGTTAGTGCAAATCCTGAAGCAGAGGTTGAAATAAACCTTGAAAAACAATTGATAACCAACCTGACATCTGGAAAATCAGAATCGTTTGATATCAATGATTACAAAAAACACAATATGATGAACGGCTTTGATGATATCGATTACCTACGTTCTTTGAAAGAAGAAATTGGTGTATTCGAAACGCAAAGACCCTTCTAATTTAAATACAAGTCAAGTGGAAAATTCTTCTCGTTTGTCAAATTCCCAACCATCGGAAAACCCTGTCTTTATAGAGGTAATGGATACCACTTTGCGAGACGGTGAGCAAACGAGCGGAGTTTCGTTTTATGCAGCTGAAAAGCTAACCGTTGCCCAACTATTATTAGAAGAGGCCAAAGTTGACCGCATCGAAATTGCGTCTGCTAAAGTGTCTAGTGGTGAACTGGAAGCTGTAAAGCGTATTACGAAATGGGCGGATGAACACGGATATCTCAAAAAAGTCGAGATTCTGACATTCATAGATGGAGAACAATCGTTGAACTGGGTGATAGAATCGGGTGCGAAGGTTATCAACATTTTGAGCAAGGGTTCTTTGAATCATTTGACCAATCAGCTCAAAAAAACGCCCGAACAGCATTTTGAAAATATTCGAGAGGTTGTCGCTATTGCCCATAAAAATGAGATGGATGTCAATATTTATCTTGAAGATTGGAGCAACGGCATGACCAACAGTCCAGAATATGTATTTCAACACCTCGATTTTACCACAAAATTAGGATTGAAGCGGATCATGCTACCCGATACTCTAGGTGTACTTACCCCTAGTAAAACCTACGAGTATATTTCTCAAATAATAAAAAAATACCCTGAAACTCATTTTGATTTTCATGCACACAATGACTACGATCTCAGCGTAGCCAATGTCATGGAAGCCATCAAAGCGGGTGCAAAAGGGATACACTTAACGGCCAATGGTCTTGGAGAAAGAGCAGGAAATGCTCCGCTAGCCAGTACAATAGCTGTTGTAAAAGATTTTATGCCCGAATATACATTGGGTGTAGACGAAAAAGCTCTCTACAAAATATCCAAATTGGTAGAAGGGTATTCGGGTATACGTATTCCGCAAAATAAACCCATCGTAGGCGAAAGCGTTTTTACCCAAACAGCAGGTATACATGCCGATGGAGACAAAAAGAAAAACCTATACGTCACCAATCTGAGCCCAGATAGATTCGGTAGAAAAACAACCTATGCCCTTGGAAAATTATCGGGTAAAGCCAATATTGAGCAGAATCTCAAGCAATTAGGAATTACGCTAAACGACGATGAGCTTAAAAAAGTTACACAAAAAATTATTGAATTAGGGGATAAAAAAGAACAAGTAACGCGTGAGGATCTACCGTTTATCATTGCCGATGTTTTGGATCGCAATCCAGTAACCGAAAACATCCAACTCATCAATTATACCCTTGCACATACCAAGGGACTAAAGCCGACTTCTCTGATAAAAATACAAATCGAGGATAAAGTGTATGAAGAAAGTGCTCAGGGAGATGGGCAGTATGATGCGTTTATGAATGCCTTGAAACAGGTATTTAAAAAAATTGACAAAAAGCTTCCGCAGCTTACAGATTATCAAGTACGAATTCCTCCTGGAGGTATGACAGATGCCCTTTGTGAAACCATCATCACGTGGAACATTGGAGGTAAGGAAATGAAAACACGAGGACTGGATTCGGACCAAACAATTTCAGCAATTGAGGCAACATTGAAAATGCTCAATATTGCGACTTTTTGATAGAAAAAGTAGATTTTAAAAGATAAAAAATATAACAGATAAGAATTTAACAGATGAAAAAACACATTTTAGTTGTACCGGGAGACGGAATAGGACAAGAAGTAACCAGTGTTGGTAAAGCGGTATTAGAAAAAATAGCGGCTAAATATGGTCATGAATTTACATACGATGAAGCATTGATGGGCCACGTAGCGATTGAGGCTACAGGAGATCCCCTACCCGCTGAAACATTAGAAAAAATGCGTGCATCCGATGCCGTGCTTTTTGGTGCCGTAGGACATATCAAGTATGACAATGATCCACATGCAAAAGTTCGTCCAGAGCAAGGTCTACTCAAAATGCGTAAAGAATTGGGCTTATTTGCCAATCTTCGCCCGATCAAATTGTTTGACGAGCTTTTGGGAGCCAGTAGTATTAAACCTGAAATCCTGAAAGGATGCGATATCCTGTTTTTTAGAGAATTGACAGGTGACGTGTATTTTGGAGAAAGAGGTCGCAAAGACGAAGGCAAAACTGCCTACGATACCATGATCTACAGCAAATACGAAGTAGAACGTATCGCTCGCAAAGCATTTGATGCCGCCATGACACGCAGTAAAAAACTAATGTCCGTAGACAAAGCCAACGTGCTAGAATCTAGCCGTTTGTGGAGAGAAACCGTATTGGAAGTAGCTCAAGATTACCCTGACGTAGAAGTTACACACCAGTTTATTGATTCAGCTGCGATGCTTTTGATCAAAGACCCTAAGCAGTTTGACGTGGTCGTAACGGGTAATATTTTTGGTGATATCCTTACAGACGAAGCTTCTCAAATAGCCGGTTCGATGGGAATGCTTGCCTCCGCATCTGTTGGTGAAGGCACAGGTGTATATGAGCCCATTCACGGCTCTGGACAAGATATCGCATCCTTTC
>JBOFGX010000127.1:0-7309 GCA_051649345.1 Leadbetterella sp.
GCAATGGAGAATAATATACCTTTTTCGGCAGCGGACTGGATCTCTCTCTCTAATGTTGATGAGAGACCTTCACCTCCCAGACTCATATTTACCACATCTCCAGATTTACCATTTGCGTTAACATGTCTTACTGCAGATATCACACTTGACAGTCGCCCTTCACCTAATTGATCAAAGACTTTAAGAGCCACAAGTTTAATATCCGATGCAACGCCAAGCAAACCAATTGTGTTATTCTTAGCTCCTATAATACCTGCAACATGCGTTCCATGACCATTAATATCATCTGCTGAATTTTGACCCGATACAAATGAACGGCTTTGGGCATTATCAACATTTAGATCGGGATGTTCATAGTCAATACCCGTATCAATAATCCATGCCGTTTTTTGGGCAAGTTGTCCGATTTTACCATATCCTGTTTTGCGAACGCTCCATGTTAGGGAGCTAGGGGCTACCACATTGACGCATGAGCAAATACTCAAAATTCGATCAGGTTCGATTGTTCTTATGTGTTTATCAGTTTTTATGCTTTCGAATTCAATCTCGTTTAAATGTGCTATTAAAAGTAGATCTCCATTATTTTTTTCGCCATCAATAATATTTTCAATGCTGGATTCTGCAATTTTAAGGTTTTTAAAGGTTCGTTTAGCCTCAGAAATCGCAAGATTATTTGCATTTTCTTCCGAATGATAGCTTATAATGTATTCATCGGGTATAATTTGACCGTTTAATGAAGAAGTACGCACTAAGCAATCATCGGGTACAAGATTTATGGGTTCCCTATTACAAGATTGGAGGAGAAATAAAATAGAAAATAACACCGCATAAGGTTTTACTAAAATTTTCATAAGTTTCGTATTAAAGTTATTTGAAATTTTAGTAAATTTTAATTCATAAGAGAGCTAAAACTGGATTTGATTTAAAGACCTATTAAAAACAATATTGTTTTAAACGAAAGATAAACTGTTAACATTGTATTTTTAGCTAAATAGATTTAGAAAAATTGAATGTTTCTAGTTCGTATTGTCTATAATGTATTAATTCATATTAAATGCACATAAATTGAAAATTAATTCTGCTAATTTTGAAGTAATCATCTTGCCTATAAAAATGAATAAAATACTATTTTTTCTCTTAATTTGCTTTCCATTGTTTGCTCAAGAACGGAATTTAAATCTTACTAAAATCCCAAATCAAAAACCTAGAAACATCATTTTTATACTTTCTGATGATCATCGGTATGACTATATGTCGTTTATGAAAAACAATGTTCCTTGGTTGAAAACCCCCAATTTAGATCGTTTAAGAAGTGAAGGAAGCCATATTAAGCAAGCATTTGTAACGACGGCCCTTTGTTCACCCAGTAGAGCATCCATTCTTACGGGTATGTATACACATCAGCATACAATTGTGGATAATGTGTCTCCTGAGCCCCAGAATTTGACTTATTTTCCGCAATACCTTCAAAAAGCTGGATATCAAACGAGTTTTTTTGGAAAATGGCACATGGGAAGCGATGAATCTAATCCAAGAAAAGGCTTTGATAAGTGGGTTAGTTTTAAAGGCCAAGGAGTATATTACAATCCTGTTTTGAATATTGATGGAAGAGAAATAATAACTAAGGACAGTACATACACCCCAACTATCTTAACGGATTTAGCCAAAGATTGGCTTGAAAAAAGAAATAAAGAGAAGCCATTTTTCATGTACCTTTCCCACAAATCTGTTCATGCCGATTTTCAGGCTAGCTTGACAGATTTGGGAAGCTACAGTAAAGAAATTATAACACAACCAGCTTCCATTGTACTAACAGACACAAGCAAAGATGACGGTACAAAACAGTTTAGAAACGTTCCCAACTGGGTTCAAAAGCAACGATACAGTTGGCATGGAGTTGATTTTGCCTATCACGGACAGTTTGATATGGAGCAAATTATAAGAAAATACTGTGAAACACTCACAAGTATGGATAAAGAAATCGGCCGTTTATTGGATTATTTGGACAATAATAACTTGTCGAAAAGTACACTTGTTGTTTACATGGGTGATAATGGATTTATGTTTGGAGAGCATGGTTTGATTGATAAACGCACTTCCTATGAAGAATCTATGCGTGTTCCCTTGCTAGTCAAATGCCCCGATTTGATACAGGCTGGTAGTAGTACAGAGAAAATGATTCAGAATATTGATATTGCTCCTACAATATTGGAAATGGCAGGTTTAAAAGCTCCTAAATATATGGTTGGTCGGTCGTTTATGCCTATTTTACAAGGGAAAGAAATTCAAAACTGGCGAGATAGAACCTTCTACGAATATTATTGGGAATACGATTTTCCACATACACCAACACAGTTTGCTATTCGTACAGATAACTTCAAATACATACGCTACCATGGAATTTGGGATTCGAATGAGTTTTATGATTTAAAAGCGGATCCTAATGAAATGAATAACTTAATTAGAGATTCACGCTATCAGACTCAAATTAAGTCAATGGCCGAACAGCTTTATGACTGGCTAGAAACAACGAATGGTATGCAAATTCCATTGAAAAGAACAATTAAGTATCGAATTGGTGATCACGAAAATAAAGAGACTTATTGAAATTTGAATCAAAAAATAGTTCACTTCTTCATAGTTAATTAGCTAAAATCATAGATATTTTAGGCGTATTGTATTGATAATGTAGTTTTTAGCCAAATATTTTTTTTCTTCTCTTATAAGTGTCTCTGTCGTTTTGTATAAAACAATAAGTAATTCTTAATAAACAAAAACATGTGATTTTCACGTTTACTACTTAATAACATCGTATTCTATGCGAAATCTCGTTCTTATTGTTCCTATCATTTTATTTTTATCTTGCAAAACTCAAGAATCCGAGAAGACTATCATTACGGAGGTACCTCCCAAAGCATCTCCTAATGCCAGTCTCGAACCTAAATCTCTGAAACAAGAAATCGTATTATCAGAGTCAGGTATTATTTGGGGCTTTGATTTTTTGTCTGATGGTAATATCATTTTCACAGAAAAATCTGGCAAAATGAAAGTATCCTTAAACGGCTCCTTACAAGATCTTTCTGGACTACCTTCAACTATTAATTCTGAAGGGCAAGGAGGACTTTTGGATGTATGTGTGCACCCAAAATATAAAGAAAATGGTTGGATTTACTTTTCATACTCATCAGTCGAGAACGGTAATGGTATTCTCAATCTCATGAGAGCTAAAATTCAAAACAACGAATTGGTTTCTAAGGAAGTTCTCTTCAAAACATCCGCCACCAATAGATCAAAAAATCACTATGGAAGTAGAATAGCATTTGATAGCAAAGGTCTCTTGTATCTTGCAGTAGGAGAGGGCGGATCTAGTTCCCAAGGAGGACGTAATTCACCTAATCAAAACGCTCAAAATATTTCTGAGGGGTGGGGTAAAGTTCATAGAATGTTAGATAATGGTACAATCCCCACCGATAATCCTGTATTAGTCGGGCAAACCAAACCAAGTACGATTTTTTCTTACGGCCATAGAAATCCACAAGGATTATTTATTGATAAATCCACAGATCAGATTTATGTAAACGAGCATGGTCCCAAAGGAGGAGATGAATTTAATCTTGTCCAGAAAAGCAAAAATTATGGCTGGCCTTGGATATCGTATGGGGTAAATTATTCGGGTCAGATTGTTTCAGAGTCTCCAACAATGACAGGTATGGAAGATGTTCAGTACCAATGGACGCCTTCCATAGGTGCGTGTGGCTTAGCTAAGATTACTACAGATATGTATGGAACTTGGAAAGGTGATTTCCTGTCGGGTTCATTGGCACTTCGGTATATGTCTAAATTAAAGAAAAATGAAGATGGATCTTACTCCAATCAAAAACTGCTGAATAATATTGGGCGTGTACGTCATGTCAAGGTGGGAGCTGATGGCTATATTTACATTTCTGTTGAAAATCCCGGCAGAATCATTCGTTTAGTCCCTGAATTTTGATAAATTTAGAACTTTTACTTTTTTCTACCAGACTGGCTCTATATTTTTAGGTAAAATTGTGTTTCAATCTTATCTATTGTATGAAAAAATATTTTGTTTTATTTTTCTTTGTTCTTTTTCTCTCACAGTCTGTTTTTAGCCAGCAAAGACCCAATATAGTTCTGATTCTAGCGGATGATTTACGACAAGATGCCTTGGGCTGCTACGGAAATACATATGTAAAAACCCCCAACATAGATGCACTTTCAAAAAGCGGTACTCGTTGTACCCAAACCTATATTCTAGGCGGAGATCAACCTGCTGTTTGCTCTCCTAGTAGAGCGATGCTTTTATCAGGCAAGAATTATTTTAGAATTAGTAATAAAATCAAAGACCAACAGACATTACCCAAATTGTTGAAATCACGCGGGTACAATACCTATTGTACCGGCAAATGGCACAATGAGGTGGAAGCATTGGCAGATGGATTTACGGCAGCTAAGAATATATATGTTGGAGGTATGAATGATCATTTCAATACAGAAATGCAAGACCTATTGCCCAATGGAAAACTATCTGAAGCTAAGAAAAAAGGATACTCAACAGACATTTTTACAGTAACTGCTATTGATTTTCTGAATGATCACCCATCCAATAAGCCATTTTTCTTATATCTACCTTTCACGGCACCTCACGATCCCAGGTCACCAAAAGAGGAATACATAGGTATGTATAAGTCTAATGAAATCCCCGTACCACCTAATTTTATGGATCTTCATCCTTTTGATTTCGGATATAAGATGAATACTAGGGATGAATCTCTTAGCTCTTTTCCTCGTAAACCCCAAGATATTCAAAGTCAAATAGCTGATTATTATGCCCTTATTAGTCATTTTGATGAAAGTGTAGGTAGAATATTACAAAAACTTAAAGAAAAAGGATTTGATAAAAATACGATAGTGGTCTTTGCTGCAGACAACGGTCTCGCATTAGGCAGTCATGGTTTGATGGGTAAACAAAACATGTATGAACATTCCATGAAAGTTCCCTTAATTTTTTCAGGTCCTGGAATACCTAGGCACAGTACAATGGATGGCTTCTCTTACCTTTTTGATATATTTCCTACCTTATGCTCATTTGTTAAGATTCCGGTACCAAAAGATTTGGACGGTATTGGACTAAACAGTCAATTGTTGGGTAGTAAAAAGCCGATCAGAAGTGAAATTATGACTGGATATATGGATTATCAACGTTCGATTCGAGATCAGCGATACAAGTTAATGGTTTTTCCCAAGGTCAATCATAGGGTATTATTTGATCTTAAATCAGATCCCTACGAGTTAGTAAACTTGGCAGAAAACCCAGCATACAAGCAAATTGTAGATGATCTCATCGTCAAAATGAAAGTGAATCAGAAAAAATTTGGTGATAATCAAGAGCTTGAGTCGGCCAACCCCCTGCCTAAAGAATGGGATTATTCACAGTTCAAAAGGAGCCCAGACATACACCAACCCAAGTATATATTGGATAAGTATTTTAAGTGAAAAAAAATAAGAATTTAAGATTTTCAAACTAAATTGAAGCGATTATTAACAATCCTATGACAAAAAAGATAATATATAGCCTGCTCTTATTGGGTTTTATTTTTTCATGTAGCCAAAAAGATCATAATACCCAGATCGTTTCTACAAACAAAAAGCTTGAGCTAAAATTTCGATTAGATTCTTTGGGTAAAATGTTTTACACCTTGTCTAATAATACTGAGGTAATCATAAAAGATTCACCCTTGGGATTTTTGGCTCGCGAGGGGGACTTTACCAAAGGTTTTGACATAATAGGTGTAGAAAAAAGTGATTTTTCTGAAAAGTGGAAAACCGTTTGGGGTCAATCTTCCGAAATCGAAAATATTTACAAAGGGATGATTGTAAAGCTCAAAAGTAAATCAGGAGAGATTCTCAATGTAGAATTCAGACTGTATGATGATGGATTGGGTTTTCGATATATTTTTCCAAAAGAAAATTTACAAAAGTCGCTTACCATCACTGATGAGCTTACACAATTTGCTATGTCTGCAGACCATACTACTTGGTGGGTACCAGGATGCTGGGACAACGATGAATACCCTTATACTGAATCAACGATTTCAAAGGTAGATGCTTCCTATTTTCAGAAAGGCTATAAGTATTCAAACGTTACCACTATTACGCACAAAAACTCTGTGAACACTCCCGTGACCATGAAAACGGCAAAGGGTACACATATTACTTTACATGAAGCCGCATTAGTAGGGTTTCCAGGGATGTCTTTGCTTGTAGATTCAGTTAACTTTTCTTATAAAAGCCATTTAGCAGAAAGCGATAAGAATGTTGGGATAAAGGCGAAAATATCTTGTCCCTTTTCAACACCTTGGCGTACCATTCAAGTAGCGGATGATGCAGCAGGTTTGTTGTCTTCTAATCTCATTTTGAATCTTAATGAACCTAATAAACTCACAGATGTTTCATGGATCAAGCCTTCTAAATACATGGGTATTTGGTGGGAAATGCATGTAGGGAAAGCAGCTTGGGATCTTAAATCAGGAAAGCATGGTGCTAATACACAAAATGCCAAAATGTATATTGACTTTTGTGCTGCCAATGGCATAGCAGCCGTGTTAATTGAGGGCTGGAATACAGGGTGGGAACAATGGGTGGGAGACAATCGCGAAGGGATATTTGACTTTCAAACTGCTTATCCTGATTTTAACATCAAAGAAGTTGTAGCTTACGCAAAATCAAAGAATGTAACGATAATTGGACATCATGAAACAGCGTCAGCTGTTCAAACTTATGAAAAACATATGGCAAATGCCTATAAATTATATCAGTCTCTAGGTATTAATTCGGTAAAGACTGGATATGTTGGAAAAATACCAGGTCAAAGACATTATGATCAGGATATGGTCAATCATTACAACAAGACTATGGAAGAGACGGCTAAATACAAAATTATGCTGGATATACACGAGCCCATTAAGCCAACGGGGCTTTGTAGAACCTATCCCAATCTAATGAGTGCTGAAGGTATGCGAGGGCAGGAGTTCAATGCTTGGAGTGATGGCAACAAGCCTGCTCATAATGTAACGCTTCCATTTACGCGTATGATGGCAGGTCCAATGGATTTTACACCGGGTATTTTTGATTTGAAACTTGAAAAATACAAAAATAATGTCACTCAAGTGTCTTCGTTCGATACTCGCGATTCTGGCGAAAAGAAACCTTACAGTCGTGTATATAGTACTTTAGCTCATCAATTGGGACTGTACGTGGTTTTTTACAGTCCTGTCCAAATGGCCGCCGA
>JBOFGX010000128.1:0-2400 GCA_051649345.1 Leadbetterella sp.
GCATTTTCAATATGAGAGATTTCCTTTCCTATAGTGGCCCATTGATAAGGATGTACCTTATAGGCCAATGGACGAAGATGAAGCCAAACATCACCATAGGGCTGATTGAGATATCGCTGCTTAAATTCTTCCACGACGACACTTCTTTGTACCTCCAAAACCTTGGGGTCGAACGAAAGGGCTTTCATACGATCTGACTCCAACCAAAAAGCAGTTTCCATGTTTTGCTTAGGCAAGGTAATATAGTAGTTCGTAATATCAGGAGAGGTAAAAGCGTTGTTTTGTGCCCCTACCCTTTGCAAAGGCTCATCATATGAAGGAATGTTTTCGGACCCACCAAACATAAGATGCTCAAAAAGATGAGCAAAACCTGTTTTACTGGGATTCTCGTCTCGAGATCCTACATTATAAAGAAGATTGAAGGCAGCTACCGAACTCAGCTTATCCTCATGGACAAACACTTTCAGACCATTATTCAATTCAAAACCTTCGTATGCAATCATTTTTTGAAGTAACTTGCCGCAAAAATAGGCTTTAAATCTTATATAATTACATGAATATACGAATAGGACATGGATACGATGTGCACCAACTAGCAGAAGGATATGATCTAACCTTGGGTGGAGTAAAAATACCACATTCCGTTGGCTCTATGGGACATTCTGACGCAGATGTACTACTTCACGCTATTTGTGATAGTATCCTAGGAGCCTTGGCTCTTGGAGATATCGGTAAACATTTCAAAAATACTGATCCACAATGGAAAGGGGCTGCTAGTATTATTTTTTTAGAAAAAGTAGTAGAAATGATCTCTGAAAAAGGATACCATATAGGAAACATAGACAGTACGCTTATTTTAGAAGAACCGAAAATAGGAAAATACACAACCCAAATGAGAGAAGTAATTGCAAAGGCAGCGAATATTTCTATAGATGATATTTCTATCAAGGCTACTACCTCAGAGACTATGGGATTTGTAGGTAATAAGGAGGGTCTAGAGGCACATGCGGTGTGCTTACTCTATAAAAATCAATAAAAATTACCTTTATTTTTACCCATTTACACATCAAATGGTTAGTTTTGTAAAAATTTCAAAACCAAAATATGCAAGTGTTTAAAGGCGTCGGTTCAGCCCTAATTACCCCATTTACAGATTCAAATTCAATTGATTTTGACGGTTTAAAAAAACTGTTGGATTTCAATGCCAAAAATGGAGTAGATTTTTTTGTAGTAAATGGAACCACCGGTGAATCAGCAACGACCACATCTGCTGAAAAATCAGAAATACTCGCATTTGTTAAGAACAACAACACCAAAAACCTCCCCATTATGTATGGGATAGGTGGAAACAATACACAAGAAGTCACTGAGCGTATTAGCAATACAGACCTACAAGGTGTAGGAGCTATCCTTTCGGTATGTCCATACTATGTAAAACCAAGCCAACAAGGTCTTTATGAACACTTTATAGCTATTGCTGACGCTAGTCCTGTGCCTGTATTTTTATACAATGTTCCTGGAAGAACGGTAGCGTCAATACACGTTTCAACAGTAGCCAAATTAGCAGAACACCCCAATATCATAGGCTTAAAGGATGCTTCCTGCAGTATAGAAGAAGCTATGAAACTGACCAAAGCATGTCCAAAAGACTTCATCCTTGTTTCAGGTGATGATAACTTAGTTACGGCTCAATTAAGCTTGGGATACCAGGGGGTTATTTCTGTAATATCCAATGGATTTCCTAAAGAGTTCTCTGAACTTACGCATGCGGGTTTGGCTGGAGATTTCAAGAAGGCTACTGAGTTACAATTGCGTTTTTTAGATTTCGATAATCTATTGTATGTAGAATCTAATCCTGTAGGAATAAAGGCTGTTTGCGAAATTCGTGGGATCAGTAGTAGCCGGGTTAGATTACCTTTAGCTGAGGCATCTGAAAGTCTGAAGACTCAACTTATAGAAGCTATGAAACGTGAAAAATTTATTTCTTAAACCCAAGACCATATAAATATACATATTTTTGATTATTAGACCAATACATATTTTATTCATCTTGTTTTTGTACTCCAATGTCTTTTCTCAGGGAAGAGATATGCGTATTGTTGAAAGTATACATACTGGACGCTTACAATCACTTGATAAATCTATGTATGTCTTGGGAGAAAGTTCGCATGTCTTGAATATCTTGTATCCTTTAGCCCAACTAAGTACAGGTTTTGTAAAAGGGGACAATTCTCTCAAATGGAAAAGCATACAAAGTGGTACGGCTGTGATTGGAACTTTTGCGATTGGGTATATTATCAAAAAATCATACGATAGGTCTCGCCCTTACGAAGTTAACCCAAGAATTTTTGCCTATAAAGTTGAGAAAGATGGCTCATTCCCTTCTGGATCTACGGCATC
>JBOFGX010000129.1:0-4312 GCA_051649345.1 Leadbetterella sp.
GTAGAGGCTGCCATGGAAAAGATAAAGTAAGTCAACCCAAAGAGGGATATCCAAGTCTGACAAGAATCGAAAAGAAATATACTTCCACTAAATTACTCGAAATTATCAAACAAGGGCGAGGAATGATGCCCGGTTTTGGACATATAAGTATAGACGAACGGAAAGCCGTTTCGGAGTATTTATTGGGTATCGAAAATAAAAACCCGAAGGCTATTGCAAGTTCTTTATCGAAGCCACTACAATATAAGATGAAAGGGTATGAGAGATTTGTAGATAATGAAGGTTTCCCTGCTATAAAACCGCCCTATGGCATATTGCATGCATTAGATCTCAACACAGGAGAATATTTATGGAAGATCCCACTTGGTAATGAGCCTATACTAGAAGCAAGAGGTCTTACAGGGACAGGCTCTGAAAATTACGGAGGACCGATTTTAACACAAAGTGGATTGCTAATCATAGCGGCTACAAAAGATGCTAAACTACGTATTTTTGAAGCAAAAACGGCCAAACTAATGTATGAATATCCTTTACCAGCTGCCGCTTTTGCTACCCCATCTACGTATAGTGTTAATGGTAAACAATATATCGTTATTGCTTGTGGAGGCACAAAATTGGGTACCCTCAAAGGACATCAATATGTGGCGTTTAGTTTGTAGGGTATATAAAAAAATTAGGCTCTATGTTAGGTAATAGAGCAAATATTGAAACAAACAAGTATCATTTTATAACCCAAGAACACCAATGAATAAGATTCTTTATTCGAATAGCTCTCGACTCCGCTCGAGCTGACAAGCAAAAACTCGAGCTGACAAGCAAAAACTCAGCACTAAAACTCTCAGCACTAAAACTCTCAGCACTAAAAATAATGCTTATTTCAGGCATAAAAACCCGTACTTCAGGCATATTGGGGGTATAAAGTCTTGTTTTACAAGAATAAAACTTTTTAGATTTGCAAGGCAGGGTCTGAGGTAAGACGAGAGAAACAGACGGAGTTTTCAAAGAGACACCACCAGAAACAATGCAAAAAGACGAAGGACTGTCGACTCTTGACTATCGACTTTTTTAGACTAATTGTTTGGAAGTATGGTATTCGGTTTCTATTTTTGGTCTTGGAGTTCTCGTAATTCCAAAAGATTTTATTGGCGTTATAGCTAAAGATCCTGTCTTGAAATCGGCAAAATTTCTATTGTGTAACGGGAGGTTAGTAAATATACGCTCACATTAATACGTGGGCGTTACTTTCCTTTGTTACACGGGCTTTGCCGAGCCTCAAGACGAAGTAAAAAGTAATGTCTCACGTTTTTTTTGTGTCTGTATGGTAGCATATATTATGGAGTCTCGAGCACTCGCCCATCCCCAAAGGTTTTTCTGGAGCCTAGGTCGCTTATGCTTTTTGTATCCTCTTTCGAGAGGACAAATACCTATTCTTTAGTTAAATAGTGTTAATTACACATTCACTTTTCTGACCGTTGCATAAGATTTGAACTTTTTTATTGGACGGTAATTTTTTTTAAAATATTTTTGAGAAACTATATTAAACTACTCTATTCTTTCACTTTTAAAATAAACACCATGTACACTTTTCTACATTTCGTTTTCACTCGTTTTTATAAAGCATTTTTGATTTTGTGTTGGGCAGGAGGTACGCTCTTTGCACAAGAGCCCATACCCTACCGAGATCCTGTAAAAGAACCTAGCTATACACCTGAGCAAACCCAGCAAATGTTGGGATTAATGCCCGTAAATAATAATTCTGCCCAAAACACCACCACCTCGGCAGGAACTTATACGGGTAACCGTACACCTTTTCCAGGTTCTGGAGAAACTGCCAGTGCCTTGCAGTTTAAAGATAGCCCTGTCAATATTTCAACGGGGGCAATGTCTTATGCAATACCCCTTTATACTTTGCAAGAAGGGGGTTTGCAGGTACCTATATCGCTCAATTACAACGGCACAGGAGTCAAACTAGATGAAGTTGCCTCTTGGGCTGGAATAGGCTGGAACTTACAAGCAGGTGGAAGCATGACACGGCAAGTAAGAGGAATTCCAGACGAAGGACTCGTCATTGGCAATAATACCTATAGAGGGTATTATTTGCATGGATTTGGCGGAAATGGTACAAGCCCGATTCATGATACAGAGAGCGATTATTATTTTTTTAATATCAATGGAGCTACCTATAAGGCTGTTTACATACGGACAGGTTCAGATCCTGGTTTTAAAACGATTCCCAGTTCAGATCTAAAAATTACAGTAGACCACCAATACATAGGCTCTGACTATGCTGCAGGAAAATTTGAAAGTTTTACTGTCATTGATCCATCTGGAACAAAATACTTTTTTGATCGCAAAGAAAAATCATATGAAGTGGAGAAAGAATACATTAGGCAAAATTGGGGGATATTCAATACATTATGGACAAAAGAAAATCAAACGACGACTTGGCATCTCAAAAAAATGACATCAGCCTATGGGCAGGAAATTGATTTTGAGTATTTCGTAAATTTATTTTCCTACTACAAAATTGCTGAACACGGTACAGATAATCTTACGCTTCGAAATAATTTGATTGCCGATTGTCCCAATACCAATGATCTTGCAATAAAGCAAAATCGAGTATTTGTTTTGGGCTTGACATTGGCCGCAATAAAAGGGGTCAATACAAAAATTGAATTCAACAAAAGAGGCAGAGTCTGCGGTACGTTTAACAATATGATTGAATACTGTTATGACACAACGGCAAACCGAAATAGAGAGGATTTGGATTTTTGGGCTGCTACTGGAGGTGTCATTTGTACATCTCGAAAGTTAATTGAAATGCAAATAATGGAGAATACTACGACTCCCAAAGATACGCTAGTTTATAAATTTAGCTATGATTTTATGCGTACCGCTAACTCCTCTGGCGGAATAAACGTAGGCTCCTGGTACAACAAAATGATTCTTAAGAAAGTACAAATGCCCGATAAATCCTTTATACGGTTTCGCTATAAAAATGATAGTTATAATTTTACCTCTCGGGACAAGCTTTCCTATGGGGTAGATCATTGGGGCAGCCCGAATGGCGTAAGTGATAACAATACCAAACTAGGTCTCATAGGAGATGATGCCAATAGAGCCTGTACACGAGCCAGCAATAGAAACAACAATATCTTTTATGCCATAGATATGGCTCTGGATAGTGTAGTCTATTCTACGGGTAAATGGTATAATTTTAGTTATGAATCACATTTTTCTGCCAATTATGTTGGAGCTAACAATGTCCTTAAGCCTATTGGTGGTCTACGCATACAATTCATTCATATGTTTGACCCTATTTCAAACATCAAACTTACCAAATCCTACAACTACATAACAGCCAACGGTACATCCTCGGGTTTTCTAAAACTGAAACCCACCTATACCTACAGTACACGACACATTGAGATTGGATGTAATTCAGGCATGTATGATCGATTGATGGGCGAAATAGGCATAGCACCTGTCAACTATTCTCGTGTGGAAGAAACCACCATTAATGCAACCAACCAGTCTTTGGGAAAAACGGTGTACCACTATAATAATGGTTCAGAAACTGAAGTAAGTATCGTATGGAGAAGAACCGATAGTTGTCGATACATTCTTCCACCTCCCCCCAATCTGCCACCTACGCAAGAGTGTTTTTATTCCTACTTCCGAGAGCCATACGAGTTTAAAAAGATAAATAATGGCACTTCTTTTGATCCATATGAAATAATCAATATTGGAAATTTACTAAAAACAGAAATTTTCAATCAAAACGCAGACAGCTTAGAGGTAAATACATATACATACGAAAATGTAACTGGCGTAGCATCAGAACGCGTTGCTCGGCTATTTAATGTCAACACCCGAATCTTGGGAGTATGTTGTGGGGATTATTATTTAAGATCCTATTGGCAACATTTTGATTTTACACGACTCTTGAAAGTTACTACCCGAAGCTTTCAGGAAAATGGGCAAAACCCTATATCTTCTCAAGTAGAGTATGTCTACAAAGATCAAATGCCCCAATCCTACAAAGATATGTTTCCGGGTAAGCACAATCAAGTGTGCCAAACCAAAACAAGAGATGCCCAAGGGCGTGAAAGTATACAACAAAATCTATATGTTGCGGACTTCGGTTTTGGACAGGATACCGTTCTCACTCGGCACAATTGCCAAGATCCCTACGGTATTTATGCCTGTGATACGGTGTGGACGGTGTACAACCATGTACCTAGGATTGGAAGCAAAGTAAGGGCTATTTATGAACTCAAACTAGCCAATGTACTCTATACACCCGTAGAAA
>JBOFGX010000130.1:0-2679 GCA_051649345.1 Leadbetterella sp.
GAATAAGGCAGCCGTCAAAAAAGAGAAAATACCAGCTTTTTGGTGATATTGATTACTTTTTGGTATTTAATTTTGATAAAAAACTAGAATACTAAATTGATATTTAAATATTTACGAGTATTTGAGGGACGACTAATTATTTCCTTAGAATTTTTATTTTTCCAGTCCTATATAAGTCTATGGCCTTCTGTAGGATATTTACGATAGTTTGCATTGGAAGGTCTTTCGATGGATCAATCAGCATAATTTTCATTCTGCTTCTATTTTCTTGCATCAAAAAGGGTTCTTCAAAGTGTTTTCCTTCTACAATTGCGATATAGGGTTGTTTGTATTTTTTATGAATCCATAAATAGCAAAACATTTTTCCTTTGTAGCAAAAAAATGGCATTCCATATTTCCAAACATTCGAAATGTCCTGATCCTGCTGTAAGATGATTTCTCTCAAAGCTAGGAATGTACTCTTGGTAGGTTCCTCTTGCTGTAAGTAAAAATTATCGAGCTCTCTGATCATTATTCAACAGCAATAAAAATATCTACTTCAGCATTTTCTGGATTTTGAGCTTTTTCACCATATACTTCATAGTCAGCAGTAAAAGTTCTTTTTATATCAGAATTCCAAATTTTTGTCCATTCATTGAAAACCGCTCCTTGAAGTAAGTTTCCTTTTGCAACGTATTGTGTATAGCTTGCTTCTTCAATAGTTTTGCCCACCATTCCATCAGGTACTGTGTCTAGATTTTCCACTCTGCAGCCCAAAATCGTTGTGTAAGGCTTTGTATGGTCTTTTTCGTATTCGGTATATATACAGATTATGGAGCTATCCATTTTATTTGGAATTTGGATGGCTATTCCTTCGCGTATAAATGTATCCCACAATGCGGGGATATCTTGTGCGGCTTGCCCGTTTTCATTTGTGGTTCTTACAGAAATACCAATTACATGGAATTTTTGAATGATTTGATTGCTCATTTTTACTTATTTGAATTTTTGATTCTCAAATGTAAAATACCTCATTGACAACCTTATGTCAAGGGTTCTGATAAATATTTTGCTTTGCAAATTTCAAAATATTCTTGAAGCGTCATTTTGTGAGGTTCAAAAGTATCTGTAAGTATAGTCAAGTTCTGAATTCTATCGAGGCGAAAAGCTCTAAACTCGTTTCGAAGTCTACAAAACGCAATGAGTAGCCAATTTTCTTGTGTGCTATAGACCGCAAAGGGTTCGATGATTCTTTCTGTGGTCTGATTCGGTTCTGTGGAATGATACCTAATTTTTGTAAGATTGAAATTTGTTAAGGCCAATTGCAATGTTGAAAGATAGCTGCTCGTTTGATCGTTGTTTGCATTTTGTCTGATTACTATACGATTGGAGAGTAAGTTTGCTTTCTCTTTGGTATTATTTCGTAAGACTGATTTTATCTTGTTTATTGCCTCTGTATACTCTTTTATGAGGGAAGCGTCTTTGTTTTTTAGTATGAATTGTTCAGCTGTAATCAAGGCATTGGCCTCACTTTCTGTAAACATAACGGGTGGTATTCTATACCCATCCATTAAGTAGTACCCTTTACCTTCTTCTGTCAAAACAGGCACACCTGCTTGCTCCAAAGCCTTGATGTCTCTATAAATGGTTCGGTTGCTTACAGAAAATTTACTTGCCAATTCAGTCGCGGTCAAAAGTCGTTTGGTTTGCAATTGCGTCAAAATTGCCGTCAATCGCGAAAGTCGTTTTGTGTCCTTGTCTTGCATTCCTGCTTTTTTAACTAAAAATAACCTCCATTTATTTAAAATTGTACAGCAAGTCCTATTCGTAAATTAATATTTTTAGGTAGATAGTCAAAATCAAATAAAGGTGTTTTATAAAGGGAAGTAGATATTGCTGGTTGATTATTGTAAGTATTGCCAAAACTAGACGTTATGATATAGTAGGGTAAAGAAACGTCTATTTGACAATTATCAGAGATGCTATATTGCCAATTTGGGATTATCTCAATTTCTAAACCAATGATGTTCTTTTTTAATTCATATGAGCCAAGTATATCTGACCGTCCATATTTATATTTCTCAAATGACTCTTTCAAGCCTATACCTAAAAAGAAGTTATTTTTTCTTACATCATCATATTTTATAGATTTAAACCATTCAGTAAACACATTAATGGCAAATCCTGTAGAATAATATGAATAATTACGTGAATTATTTAGTCTATAGTCTTTTGCATCCTCATTTTTGGAGTAACTAATTCCACTTAATCCACATTGAAAGTAGGATCCGTTTTCTTTCTTTCTGACTAAAGCAAATCGTGGAAAAAATCCCCAACTTTTATCTTTATATCTTGATGTTAATGTGTCTGATGTATATAATTGATTGAATTTGTTATTTGATGTTTCAATAAATCCCTTCAAAGCAGTTGTTCTCGAACTTCTTGATTTCGATTCGTAAGAAGCTTCATTTTGACAGTATGATTGACAAATACAAAAAATAGTAAATGCGGTCGTAACTGTAAGTTTGATTAATCTAAATGATTTCATTTAAAAATGGAATATAAGTGGTTATTTATAAGCCAGTTGACTTATATAGTAATTTTATTCTATATTAATTTAACAATAAGTATGCCATTTGCTTTAGTTTTGTTTTTCAACTTGCCTCGCTATCAGTTCGAGCGTAGTCGAGAACGAATGGG
>JBOFGX010000131.1:0-20556 GCA_051649345.1 Leadbetterella sp.
GTATGTAGGATTAGGTATAGAATCATACTTAAATAACACTTCTAGGTTCATCTTTGTATTGTCAAAGGTAAGTAATGACAATCCGCTTTCGGACGTATCGGTATATCTACCTACAATGCATGTGTAATCTTGAGCCACAAGTGTATTAGTCAGAAAAATGTACAAAAAAACGGAAAATAAAGATTTCATCTTTTTTGCGGTCCAAATGAATTATCTAAGGTTAAATACAAGTTTTTTTAATCCATAACAAATTAAAGACAATTCAGGCAATCTTCAAAGCGGGCAATGGTAATTGAGTTCAAAAAATTTATACCGTAATCAAGGTGTAGAAAGTACAAAAACGAAATGAATTGATTACCGCTTTCTTTACACAAATACAAAAGTGGAATTAAAACCACATTCGAAAAAATCATATTCCAAGCCCATAAGTAGTATATTTTAGCAATTAAGAATCATTTGACGTTTGATTCAATTATTTTTGTGCTGCAAAAATTTCTGAAGAATGCAAAAACTTAAGCTATATAATTCACTCAGCAGACAAAAAGAAGAGTTTAAACCTCTCCAAGAAGGGCATGTAGGGCTCTATGTGTGCGGGCCTACTGTTTATAATTATGTACACTTAGGCAATGTCCGTACATTTCTGACATTCGATATCCTACAGCGATACTTTAACCATATGGGCTACAAAGTACGCTACGTAAGAAACATTACGGATGTAGGGCATTTGATCGGTGATGGGGATGAAGGCGAAGATAAAATAGGCAAAATGGCCAAGTTGGAAAGGCTTGAGCCCATGGAAATTGTTCAACGATATACCAATGATTTTCATGAGACCTTGCAACAATTCAACTTCCTTTCGCCGAGCATAGAACCTACTGCGACGGGCCATATGGTAGAGCAAATAGAAGCCGTCAAAGATCTACTTAATAAAGGATTGGCTTATGAAGCCAACGGATCTGTATACTTTGACATCAACGCTTATAATGTCCTTGGTAACAACTACGGAAAGCTTTCTGGTAGAATACTAGAAGATTTGCTCACAGAAACACGTGAACTGGACGGTCAAGCCGAAAAACGAAACCCTTTGGATTTTGCGATTTGGAAAAAAGCCGCACCTGAGCACATTATGCAGTGGCCAAGTCCTTGGGGAATGGGATTCCCGGGTTGGCATTTGGAGTGCACCTGCATGAGCAGCAAATACTTAGGCAGCCAGTTTGATATACACGGAGGAGGCATGGACCTCAAATTCCCCCATCATGAATGTGAAATTGCACAAGGAAAAGCCCTAACGGGGAAAGAACCCGTGAACTATTGGATGCATAGCAACATGCTTACGGTTAACGGTCAAAAAATGAGTAAATCCCTAGGAAATAGCTTTCTACCTAAGGAGCTATTTGCAGGAGATCATCCTTTGTTGGAGCAAGCCTACAGCCCTATGACTGTCCGCTTTTTTATGCTTCAATCGCAATACAGATCTACGCTCGATTTTTCAAACGATGCCTTGAAAGCATCCCAAAAAGCCTACAAGCGGGTTATCAATGGCTTGAGAATTTCAAAGGCTTTGACGTATACTGATGATGTACCTTCAGAACTTGATACAAAAAAAATAGCCGATATTGAGAAAGCCGTTGATGGATTTTACGAAGCTATGAACGATGACCTGAATACTGCTGTAGCCATCGCACATGTATTCACTCTATTGAAATACATAAACATGGTCTATGCGAATCAACTATATCCTTCCGCTTTAGGTGAGACGGTGTTTCAAAAACTTATATCGTCCTTCCAGATAGGCATTGAGGATATTTTAGGACTTAAAGAAGAAGCCTCTACAAACGAAGAAGCCGTACGCACAGGCATGTTAAATCTCTACAAAGAATACAAAGTCAATCAAAACTACGATAAGATTGATGAAATCAGAGCCTACTTTAAATCCAATGGCATGGTCATAAAAGATCTAAAACATAGGATAGATTGGGCTTGGGAGGAATAGTTGTTGTTTCTTAAAATTGTAAACTAAATTGTAAACCGTATATTTAATAAAAATTTGAATCGATGGGAAGTTGGACTGGGATCTTCGGAATTGTATTGATTCTGGCAATAGCTTTTTCTCTATCTAATAATCGCAAGGCTATAAACTTTCGGACGGTTGGAGTTGGTCTCGCTCTCCAGTTTTCGTTTGCCTTGTTTATATTGAAAACTGAAGCTGGAAAAAAGCTATTCGGAGCTTTGGGAGCAGGCGTAACGCGGATAATAGATTTCTCTAATTCCGGTGCAGAATTTGTCTTTGGCCCATTGGCTAAAGTTCCATTAGTTGCAAAAGCCTTCGGTGAAGGGGGCTTCATTTTCTTTTTCAAAATAATTCCTACTATCATTTTTGTAGCTGTATTAGTCAACATCTTATATCATCTAGGCGTAATCCAGTTTGTAATCAAATGGCTAGCACTAGGCATGAAAAAACTAATGGGCGTAAGTGGCTCCGAAGCACTATCCAACATATCCAGTACGTTTGTTGGTCAAGTAGAAGCACAAATAATGATAAAACCCTACCTCAAAGGAATGACCACCTCGGAGATACTAGCTTCCATGGCAGGATCTTACGCTTGTATTGCTGGTGGTGTCATGGCTACATATATTCAGTTCGGCGTGAAGGCTGAATATCTCATAGCCGCTAGTATTATGGCTGCCCCCGGAGCTTTGGCAATTGCCAAGATTATTTATCCAGAGACCGAAGAATCCGAAACAAAAGGAGAAGTAAAACTAAAAGTAGAAAAGCAATATACCAATATCATCGATGCCATATCGGCAGGCTGTAGTGATGGACTCAAGGTAGGGATGAATGTGTTAGCTATGCTGATTGGGTTTCTTGCCTTAATTGCATTGATCAACTTCCTACTGGGAAAGATGGGGATGATGTTTGGTTATGGCAACCTAAATCTTGATTTCATATTGGGGTATATTTTTGCGGGTTTTGCTTGGTGTATGGGAGTGCCTAGCAATGAGATTGTGGCTGCGGGCTCACTTATGGGAACCAAGCTCGCCGCCAATGAGTTTGTAGCATATCTCAATTTGAAACCCATGATAGAATCGGGTGCCTTGTCAGATAAGACAATCTCTATCATTTCCTTTGCACTGTGTGGATTTGCAAATTTTGGAAGTTTGGGTATTCAAATTGGTGGTATATCCGCATTAGAACCCAGTTTACGAAAAAAACTCACGCAAGTAGCCATGCGAGCATTGATAGCTGGCACATTGGCAAGTTATATGTCAGCCACCTTCGCAGGATTGTTATTTTAAAACACATCGAATGGAAACACGTAAAACACACTTAATCTTTGCAGTTTTGATGCTAGCATTTTTTGTGAATTCTTACGCCCAAAAATCGGGTCTCATAAAAAATATGCGAAAAAAGCAACTTGAACGTTGGAATACAGAGGAGTATTACAAATACAAATCGTATAATCCAGGTTTAGTGACCCAACAAAATACGAATTTTGGTCGAAACATATATTTGGGCCCGCAGCTAAGTATAATTTCGGGTAATCAGAGTATTCAAAAAAATTATATTTATTCCAATAGAATGACTTCGGGTATTTCTTTTCTAAGCTCCGATACACTCTCTGGACAGGGTTTTATAAATTTTAATATCCACCAAGACTTGTCTTTATTGAAAAGAAAAACGGATATAATAAACTATGGCGGTAACTTCCGATGGTTTGCCAATACCCGCTTGGGTACAGGATTTCAAAATAATGCATTTGGAGGTGAATACGGTGCTGATATAGGCCCCAGCATTTCGCTCGACACAAAACCCAAGCATAAAAAATATAGTATTGAAGCCTCCGCAAACCTTGCGTTGTTTGGATATATTCGTAGCTTCCCTACCAATATATTAAGCGTATTTGGCAATCAACAAGGAGGGTTTCGATTTATAAATAAGTATCAAAGAATCAGCACCTCTATGTTTGTAAATTTTCAAGCAAGCAAACGCTTCAAAAACAGAAGCTTACGCGTAGGCTACACATGGGATTTCAAGCACCTAGATATGGAATTTTCAAAAGACCTATATTTAGGACAACACAACCTCGTATTTATTGGAAGTATTAATAGAATTAAATAAGGCAATTATGAAAAAGACACTTTCTTACTTTCTTATTTCTATCGTTTTTCTAGGAATTTCATCCTGCGAAGTCTTACTTTTCCAACCACAACCCGAATCCGATCCCAAGAGTATATTTGATCAGGTCTGGAACTTTGCCAATGAAAGATATTCGTTTTTTGAATTCAAAAAAATAGATTGGGATGCTTCTAAAACCAAGTATGGGGCTCGAATCACAGATTCCATGGGTGAGGAAGAGTTGTTTAAAGTATGCGGCGACATGCTCGGTGACCTAAAAGACGGACATGTAAATCTCCAATCAAAATTCAACGTCTCTCGGAGTCCAGAGGTGTTTTTAGAGTATCCTACCAATTATTTTGGAGAGATTCTCAATAGAGGGTATTTCAAAGGTCAAACCCAAATTCTAGATGGCAGCTTCCGCCTGTACGACTTTGGAGACATTTTGTACGTCAACTACTCCGATTTTACTCTGCCTGTTACAGAATACGCAATGGATTATATTTCCGACAAAATGCAAGGCAAGCGAGGTATGATACTGGATGTACGAGAAAACGGCGGAGGATCTACTGCTAATATAGATTTGATAGTAAATAGGCTTATCGATAAGAAAATCAGTACAGGTGTGGAGTGGTTTAAAAGCGGTCCTGGCAGAGAAGATTTTAAGAAAGATAGCGTGTATATAAGCCCCAGTGATTCCAAAAAGAAGATTTTAGATAAACCCATCGCTTTGCTTGTCAATAGAGGCTGCTACAGTGCTACCAATATGTTTGTAATGGCCATGACAGGATTACCAAATGTAACTACCATTGGTGGGCGTACAGGAGGTGGTGGAGGTTATCCTTCCACTACACAGCTATCCAATGGCTGGACGCTCCGTGTTTCATCGAGTAGACTTTTTGATAAGAAGGGTTTCAATGTAGAAAATGGTATAGAGCCTAAGATTAAAAAGGAAATCAAGACCGTTGATTTTGCCAATCTTAAGGACCCCATACTTGATGAGGGCTTGAGATTCTTGAGAGCATCATCTACAGCCATCCAGGCCAAAAGTGATTTATAAGCTGCCTGCATATCTCCAATAAGTAGGTTTGGACATATCCTGCAAATATCCCGCAGGCCAACATCGAATAGATTATTTGGATTTTAGGAAATCGAAAAGATACCGCTAAAAAAGACCCCAATATAGGGGTGAATATAAAAGGGGTTAGCAAGGCAATGCCCCATACGCCAAGCTTAGTTTTAACACGCACGGCCATACGTTTAGTCTTAGAGAATTTTTTACTTGTACCTTTTCTAAATCTAGCAAAAAACGTCAAGATATAAGGTCCAAAAAAAACAATAGCTAGTACACTAATCATCATCCCCAAAGCCGAGAAAAAAGCGGTCTCATGTATGTTCAACTTGAGTCCAATACCCAAAAGCGGCCCACCTACAAACTTTATAGTGGACGCAAGCATGATAGAAAAATAAACGGGGATTTTTTGTAGCATTAAATCAAAGACTATTTATCGAAAGACAAAATTAGCAGGAAATAGGTTCTTTCTATCTATAATCAAATTGGATATTTAATTGATAAATTGTTTTGCAAATTCATTAGAATAGATAAGTATTTTATAATAAGAATTTTACAATATGAAAAATGAAATTATAATTGGCTAGATACTTCCGAGAATAAAACATTGAACATTTTTTTACCTAATACCTTGCATTACATAGTACTAGTTATTATATTTGTACTATAATTTACAAATACATGAAAAAGAGACTATTCAGAAAGCTACCCTTTGAGCTAGGTTTTGGCCTAATCATCTTGCTTGCTTTATCCTTACGAATGTGGTACAACCATGCCCATATTCAAGATTTGAATTCTGACAATTCATCTATTTTGCTCAACTATTTCAAGATTGTTGAGATTACCCACAGAGTAGTACTAGAGCTACCGATCTGATCGTATAAATGAACATAGAAAACGCACAAATCCAGATGCGGAAAGGCATCTTGGAATACTGTATACTGCTCATTATTTCGAAAGGTGAAATCTACGCCTCAGAAATATTGAATGAGCTTCACACCTCCAATATGATGGTTGTGGAAGGTACATTATACCCCTTGCTTACCCGCCTCAAAAACATGGAACTATTGGATTATAAGTGGATAGAAAGCTCGTCTGGCCCTCCTAGGAAATATTACATACTGACGGACAAAGGATTACAATTCTTAATCGGTCTTAAAGAAACGTGGATAGAGCTTCACACATCTGTATCTACACTTATGAAATCATAAAGTATTGACATATCAAAAGAACTATGAAAAAAACGATTCATATCATTATAGCCAAAACAGGTTTTTATGCCGAAGAAAATGCATACGAGTTGCTAAAAAAGTACCTCGACGAAATCTCCACCTATTTCAAAGATTTCCAAAGTGGGGATGAGATTGTGGTTGATATTGAAAGCAGCATTGCCGAAAAATTTATTGAAAATGGTAAACTCGACCATCCCATAACCCTTGAAGATGTGAACTTGATCATCAAAACCATGGGTACGATTGAAGATTTCGAAAAATCTAAAACCGATTCTACAAATGAGGAATTTACCCAGAGCAAAACGAACAATTCAGAATCAGGCAGCAACTACGAAAGTAAACAAAGAACCTTCCGAGATGGCAATCAAAAAGTAATTGGAGGAGTATTGGCCGGGATATCCCATGTTTTGAAGATTGATATGGTATGGCTACGAATTGGCTACACGCTATTGACAATCTTCGCATTTATCTTTTTAGGGCCTTTTGGGTTTGTTTTAATCGCCATCTATGCTACACTTTGGGTAATTGCTCCCAAACGAATGGATCTCGCAGAAACCAAAGTAGAAAAAAAACTATATCGAAATCCAGAAAACAAAATTTTTGGAGGCGTATGCTCGGGATTATCGAATTATCTAAACATTGACCTCACAGCTATTCGATTCATTTTTATTGTCTTGTTGTTTTTTGGAGGAATTGGGATTCTCATATACTTCATTTTTCTTGTGCTTGTACCCAAAGTGGATACCATACCACAAAAAATGGAAATGAGCGGACAAGCCTTGACTTTGAAAAACATAGAAAAAAATGCCACAGACATTGACATTCCCAGCAGCTCAAGAACCTCAACTTTGGCGAACATTATCATGTTTCCCTTCAAAATTGCAGGAGTAATAATCGAAGCCCTCTTAAAAATTCTAGGCCCTATTTCTAAACTCTTTAAAGTTATACTTGGTATACCCTTATTCGCAACAGGTATCCTTTGGAGTTTCTCACTTGTAGTTTTCCTTCTTGTATTTTTAGGCGTTGAGAATGAATCGTTCTGGATATCTGGGGATGAATTTCTCTATCTATTCAAAAATGACCTAAATGAATCCACCGCTATAATGGCATTTATTGCTCTCGTTTTCCCAGGAATAGTCTTAGCCATATACGCATGGAGGCTAATCACAGGCCATAAAATAGGCTATAAAAACTTTTGGTATACCATGATCGCTGTTTGGGGATTATCTATACTCGGTATTGTCTCTGAGGTTGGCGAATTTGCAAAAAATTTTACAACAGAAAAAGAAATTGTCAAAACGTCTACTATTCAAATTAGTTCGGACACGCTCCTAATTGACTTATTAGATGAATCTTTCCGCAAGCCGTTTCCAGAAGATAAAGTATCAGTACGTTTTGAAACATCACCTTCGGACTCTATCTACATTGTTCAAAAACTGATCTCTTCTGGTGAAAATATGAATGAAGCACTACTGAATGCTCAAAACATACAGCATAACTTCCAAGTAGTCGACAATACTCTGAAGTTGGAGCCCAATCTAGGTATTAAAGATAGACAGGTTTTTAGAAATCAAAAAGTAGATATAACGATCCAGATACCTGCTAAAAAATGGTTTAAAGTTAGTTCTGACATAACTGATGATATACTATCCTATTCCACAAGAAAATCTCTTTCAAGTAGTTTTGGGCTTGATTATTCTCAAATACCCTATCAAGTCTATCAGATAAATTCTAGTAATGAGATTGTATGTAAAGACATAAAAAAACTTAGCTCTAGTGATCAAATAGCCTTTGAAAATAGGAGTTATGATTTTTCAATTCTGGAAGAATCAGACTTTAGCACAGAAGGTCTGGAGTCACAATCCATTGAAATCACCAAGCTTGAATCCATCCGTATTCAAGGACAGCAAAGATGCATAATTACGTATTCAGAAAAACCAGGTGTGCGGATTTACAGCTCAAAATCACACTTAGAAAACCTTAAAATCGAGAATGAGAATGGAAACTTTAGTGTCAATCATATCGATAAATTTAGAAAACATACTACTCGCGTAATCATTAAAATTAGCGGCCCAAACATCCGATCCATTTCATTATCAGGTGAGTCTCTGGGGAAAATCATTGGTACAAATACATGGGAAAAATTCAATGCAGACATATCTGGAAACAGCAAATTTATGATAGGTATTGACAGTAAGCGTATGGAGATCTCGGCGTCGGGCTCAAGTCTTGCTCATCTACAGGGTAATGTACTAGATTTAAAAAGTTCCATAACAGGAGCATCTAAACTTAATCTCAGCTCTTCTATTTTTGAAAATGTGTCATTGGATGTAAGTGGAAGTTCAGAAGTCATAGGCAAAGAGTCTAAAATTCAGAATCTCGAAGTAGACGCTTCGGGAGCAAGTGAAGTATCTCTCCAAAAGCCTTTGAATAAAGCCCAAGTCAACAAAAGTGGTGCTTCAGTGGTTGATTTTCTGTAATGTGAATAAAATATTTTCAGGAATATTCCTGTATGGTATATTTATTGATTTGTAATTTGCAGGATTATTAAATTACTTATTTGATCACGATTTATGAAAAAAGCAATCATTCTTTTTCTTTTTATTAGCTTCCATTCTTTTGCACAAACTGACAATATTGAAATCAACGAGTTTATGGAAAACTTTAGACTTCAATTAATAGAGCCTAACAAAGCCGTACTAGATAATATTCTTCACCCAAGTTTTGTTTATGGTCATTCCAACGGCACCATTGAATCACGTGCTGAAACTATCGCATATTTGACCACGGGATATTATACATTTAAGGACGTGGAATTTAAAAATATAAAATTGTATGGTGAAAAGAATTTCGCAACTGTTCACTACGATTTTAAGGCAAAATTGTTTGATCAAGCTAAAAATAAAGTAGATTTGAATCTTCATGTTGTGATGGTTCTTGTCAAAGAAAAGAAAGCTTGGCAAATGGTAACACGACAAGGATATTACATTCAAACTACAAAGTAATTTCTTCCGTGAGTTCAAAAATTGAGTATATTCTTCAAAACCCATTAGTTCCCGTTTTTTTTCATTCAGATGCTGAAAAATCAAAAGAGATTGTAAGTAACTGTTATGAAGCGGGTATTCGGATCTTCGAATTTACATTTAGAGGAAAAGAGGCTTTCGAAGTCTTCAAAACATTGAGAGCACATATCACAGAAAACTGCCCGGATATGCTTCTGGGGATAGGCACGCTGGTATTTAGAGACGATGCTCAAAAATTTATAGATTTGGGCACCGATTTTATAGTACAACCCGGAATTACAGAAGAAGTCGGTAAAGTTTGTACCAACAACAATATTCCTTGGGTACCGGGTGTTATGACGCCTACCGAAATCTATCGTGCTTTGGACCTTGGGGCAAGTATGGTAAAAATATTTCCGGCCAACATTCTAGGCTCTGCCTATGTAAAAGCACTTAGGGGACCTATGCCGAACGTAAACATCATGGTTACAGGTGGGATTGAACCAACAGTCGCTTGCGTACAAGAGTGGATATCGGCTGGGGCAAATGCATTAGGATTAGGCTCCCAACTTTTTAAAGACTCTACAATACCCTTAAAGGAAACCGTACAAGGTTTAATGTCTGAGATTAAATAGGTCTCGTCCCTCAAAGAGAATTGATTGAGATATTTTTCTCAAAATGAAGTGCGGCTAAGGTCAAGCAGTAGCGTGGTGGCCTAATTTTCTTAAGAGAAAGGATTAGTTTGAGGTAAAAAAAATCGGACACTTTACTGCCCATGGTATTTTTGTTTGGGTTCGGCCACCCGGATTTTTGGCCAATCAAAAAGTAAATTCCTCCCGAACAGAGCAGCCTAAAATCAAGCAAAATTCCAGTTTTTTACTTATTCGGATTGTTTTCTGGTATCTTATTTTACTTAAAAGCAAGGTTAATGAATTAATATTAAACAACTTGCAATTTTTTGAGAGTCGAAATAGGGCAATCAAAGTCCGTAAAAAACATTTTGACCTTGATTAAATAGTCGATCCTCAAAAAGTATAAGAAGAGAAATTTTTCAGCAAATGAGGTGCGGCTGAGGTCAAGCGAAAGAGTGTTGGACTGAATTTTTCAAGAATAGGGACAAGTTGAGGAGAAAAATTCGGACAATTTTTCGCTTGTGGGTTTTTGGCTTGGGTCCGTCCGTACGGCTTTTTGACCAATCAAAAAGTATGTTCCGCCCAATAGGGCAGCCGTCAAAAAAAGAGAAAATACCAGCTTTTGCTGATATTGATTACTTTTTGGTATTTTTTTTGATAAAAAATTATAATAATAAATTGATATTTAAATATTTATGAGTTTTTGAGGGGCGACTAAATAGGTAATATATATATTCATAAACTTAATGTCTTAATTTCATTAATGGCAGTGCTTGAAATGATTTACGTAAATCAAAAAAATTAAGTTTATATTTTTTTATTTACGCTACTACAAGGCTAATTTTGTCTTATTCATTATAATCAAATAACAGTAAGTGAATTTCTTCAAGAGTCATAATTCCATTTTTGCGTTATTTTCACTTTTCTTTATAGCTGCTTTTGTTTTCCTTCCTGACTCCCATCCACCTGGAGGATACGATCGGAGTTGTTGGATAAACTGGTCAAACTATATTCAAATTAATGGTCTTCAAAACATATACAAGTTAAAAATTGACTATTTACCTTTAGGCACCTACATGCTATGGATTTACGCCAAAATCGTTCCTTATGGCTCTGAATACATCATTAAAAACATAGATTACCTAAAACTTGTTGCATACGCATTTCATTTAGGCAGTATTTGGCTTTGCCTCAAAATCAGTAGATTTTATTTTCCTAATAAATCGTACCTCTTGATTGTATTCTTGGTGCTTATAAATGTAGCATATTGGTACAACAGCCTGATGTACGGACAATGGGACGATATTGTATCCTTTTTTATTCTTGCAGCTATTCTTGAAGCACATAAAAAAAAAGTAGCCAATCCCATTTTTTGGATTTTTTTAGCCATAAATTTTAAACTTCAAGCCATTTTTGCTTTGCCCCTGATTATACTTATGGTAATTCAAAATTGGCAAGGTGTGAAGAAAATAAAATTCGTCTTATTCAGTTTTATGTCAATCATTATAGTACAAATTTTAATTGTACTTCCATTTTATTTAGCTGGAGACTTTGATAGCCTTTGGTTCGCAGTAAAATCCTCCGTAGGTAGATACCCTCTGCTTTCGATGAGTGCGTACAATATGTGGTTTTTGTTTTTTAAAGATTCCCTAACAACTCTAGATGCCAAGGGGTTTTGGGGGCATAGTTATCATGCCTATGGTTTATTGTTGTTCCTATGCTTTTCTGGGCTTAGTTTGTTACCCTCTTCGGTAAATCTCTTCAAGAAAGTCATCTTACGAAAACAAACCATCCCGTATCCAACAGAAAAATACTTCCTTGTTGTTTCTATTTGCTTTATTTGTTTTTTCTTTTTCAATACACAAATGCACTCTCGATATACTCATCCAGTGCTGTATTTTACGTTGGCTTATCTAATGTTAACCAACAGATGGATACCCTTGATTTTAATGTCTCTTGCATATTTCCTCAATATCGAAGGTTTCGGTAAGATTTTTAAGGGTAATGTAGCTGAGTTTGAAGTAATATGGTTTCAGCCTTGGTTTGTAGCCTGTATATATTTGGCTCTTTTGATAGTTTGTTTTTTTTACTTGTTTAGCCCTCCAAAGGTAAATAAAAGTATTAGTTAAACACGTTCATCTTATTCCTATAAGAATAGTATCCCTTATGTTTTACACTTTCAAAACATGAAAGATAATTCGTAATTTTGCGATTCAAATTTTAGTAATGAACAGAATCACTCGTCTTTTTTCGGAAAAGAATCAAGATATACTTAATGTGTACTTTACGGCTGGTTATCCCACATTATCAGACACGCGTACAATCTTAAACGCTCTTCAAAAAAGTGGAGCTGACATTGTAGAAATTGGAATGCCCTACTCTGATCCTGTAGCTGATGGCGAAACTATCCAGATCAGCAATCAGAAGTCCTTAGACAATGGCATGACGACGAGACTGCTTTTTGAACAATTAGAAAACATCCGTACACAAGGCATTACGGTTCCTATTTTACTTATGGGATACTTCAACCCTGTCTACCAATATGGAGTAGAGGATTTTTGCAAAAAATGCCAAGAAATAGGCATAGATGGCTTGATATTGCCCGATTTACCTCTAGAAGAATATAAACTGAATTATAAAAACATATTTGAAAAATACGGTATACTCAATATATTTTTGATCACCCCCCAAACGTCTGATGCCCGTATTCAAGAAATAGATCAAGCCTCCGAAGGCTTTATTTATATGGTTTCTTCAGCAAGCGTTACGGGTAATACTGTAGGAATCAACAGTGAAACAGAGGCGTATTTCAGTAAAGTGAATGCTATGAATCTACGCAATCCTAGACTTATAGGATTTGGAATAAAAGATAAAAGTACGTTTTCACATGCTGCTAAATTTGCATCTGGTGCAATTATTGGTAGTCAATTCATACGAATCATTTCAGATTCCAAAAACCTTTCCCTAGATATAGAGAGTTATATAAAAAGTATACGAGACTAAATATTACAAATACGCCAATAGAGATATGATTACTGTGCGAGAGAGACCTTTACAACATTGGCTGCCCATTACCAAAAAAGAACTCGAATACCACGGATGGGAGGAGTTAGACGTTATTCTTATATCTGGTGATGCTTATGTAGATCATCCTTCCTTTGGAACGGCCGTAATTGGCAGAATTATTCAGAGCGAAGGATATAGAATTGGCATTATTCCACAGCCCAACTGGCAAGATGATCTTCGGGATTTTAAAAAATTCGGAAAACCCAAGTACTTTTTTGGTGTTACAGCTGGTTGTATGGACTCTATGGTCAATCACTATACAGCAAATAAACGTAAACGATCCACTGATTCATATACGCCAGGCGGGGAAGCAGGTTTCCGTCCAGATTATGCAACTACGGTTTACACAAAAATATTAAAAGAATTATATCCAGATGTTCCCGTTTTAATAGGTGGCATTGAAGCTTCTTTAAGAAGGGTGACCCATTATGACTATTGGAAAGATATGCTTTTGCCATCTATACTTGTAGATTCAGGAGCTGACATGCTTGTATATGGTATGGGAGAACAACCCTTACGAGAGATCCTTAGACGGGTAAAGGCCGGTGAGCAGTTAAATGAAATCAAAGACGTAAACCAGATAGCCTTTATTGAAAAAAACGAGGTTATCGAATACAAGGATTGGGAAACTGTAGAACTAGCCAGCCACGAGGAATGCCTCAAAAACAAAATCAAGTATGCTTCCAATTTCAAAATCGTAGAAGTTGAATCCAATAAGTGGCAAGCCAATCGTATTACACAAAAAGTAGGAGATACGACATTGGTTATCAATCCACCATTCAAAACAATGGATGAGGCTGAAATGGACAAGTCCTTTGATTTGCCCTACACACGTCTCCCCCACCCCAAGTACAAAAACCGCGGGGCGATTCCTGCTTACGAAATGATAAAATTCTCCATCAACATGCACAGAGGATGCTTTGGTGGATGTAGTTTTTGTACGATTTCGGCCCATCAAGGTAAGTTTATTGCTTCTCGGTCAGAAGAATCCATCATGAAAGAGGTCGAGGAACTAACCCAACATCCTGAGTTCAAAGGCTATATTTCGGATTTAGGAGGACCATCTGCCAATATGTACCGTATGAAAGGCAAAGACGAAAGCATTTGTGCTCGTTGTCAAGCCCCTAGCTGCATACATCCAGTTATTTGTTCAAATCTGGACACGTCACATAAGCCTCTTACCAATATATATAAAAAAGTAGATGCACATCCTGAGATCAAAAAGGCATTCGTAGGCTCAGGCGTTCGTTATGACTTACTTGTGGATGATTTCAATAAAAACAATACGGATCGCAACCATGATGAGTATATGGAGCAGCTGGTTACGCGTCACGTTTCTGGTCGTCTCAAAGTAGCCCCTGAGCACACATCAGATGCAACCTTACGCGTCATGAGAAAACCTTCCTTTAAATACTTCAAAAAGTTTAAGGATAAATACGATAAGATTCAAGACAAACACGGGCTCAAGCAACCTTTGATCCCCTACTTTATCAGTTCACATCCCGGATGTGAAGAAGTAGATATGGCAAATCTAGCAGCAGAAACCAAGGACTTAGGATTTAGACTTGAGCAAGTTCAAGATTTTACACCTACACCTATGACTGTGGCTGAGGTTATTTACTACACAGGTGTACATCCCTACACACTTCAGCCCATCAAAACACCCAAGACGCAAGAAGAAAAACTGGCTCAAAACAAATACTTCTTTTGGTACAAACCCGAAGTGAAAAATTGGATCAGAAGTCGCTTGATGAAGTTAGGGAGACCCGATTTATCCAAAAAGCTCGTAGGAGGGGATTATACACCCAATCAAAACTTCAAGAAGAAAAAGAAAAACTAACTCTTCTTGTTTGCCCAGTAATTTGAGAGTATTGAGCCTGTAATGTTCATTAAGGGGGCAAAAATGGATGCCGCTAGTCCCAATGTAGCTAGCTTGCCCATTTCATTGGCCAAAGAACTTGCCAAACCTCCGTTTTGCATCCCTACTTCCAAGGAGACAGCCCTTGCATCTGCTTCATTCATATTTAGCAATTTAGCAGATACATACCCTAGAAAAAAGCCGAAAACATTATGAAGAAAAACCACAAAAATCAATAAAAACCCTACTTTATTTAGAGCAGCATTACCCCCAGCTGTTACAACAACAACTATGTATGCAATCCCTACCATCGAAATTAAGGGTAAATATGCCTCGATTTTTTTGACTAAGCTAGGCAAGGTTACTTTCAATATAACGCCTAAGCCTACAGGAAGTAAAACCAATTTTATCATGTCTATAAACATATCCCAAAATTCGATCTGCACCATACCACCTCCCAACAATTTCATAAGTGCAGGTGTAAGAACAGGTGCCAATAAAGTAGCTAATGTTGTGATCGTAATCGAAAGAGCCACATTGGCCTTAGAGAGCATAGCCATTACATTGGATGCTAGCCCACTCGGACTACAACCAATCAAAACAATTCCTGCGGATATTTCTGCATCAAAATCAAACATACTCGCTAAACCAAATCCCAACAGTGGCATGATAGTAAACTGACATACAAGCCCAATAACAACTTTCTTGGGAGATTTTATAACCTCCGAAAAATCTTCCCAACCCATCGTAGCTCCCATTCCTAGCATGATTATTTGTAAACAGGGCTTAATTAAGTTTTTCAATTGAAAACCTTGTACTTCTATAAAATTTTCAGGAAAAAAATAAGCAATAGCAACAATAACTATGATGACAAGGGTATAAATATTCTTTCTGAGAAAATCCACAATTATAATTTTTAAAAATGAATCCTAAATATAGATGTAAACTGGCATTCAGAAAGGCCTTTTACAAAATTATCTCAAACCAAACATTAGAAAATTTACCAAATTTAACTTCACGAACAAAGGATTATAGTTGCAATACATTTCCGTAAAATCAGTCTTTCACCAAACTGAAAATCAATTTCATATAATTATTCCACAAGAAAAATAGCCTTAAGGAGAATTGAGGCTTTTTTGAAATCAAATGGCTAAATTACCTGTAAATCCAAGGGCAAAATGCCAATAATTTACTATTTTTGCAATTCAATTTTCTTTCTTAAACAATGTTTCAAAATCTTCAGGACAAACTCAATTCGGCGTTCAAAACCCTAAAGGGTAAAGGCAGCATTACCGATATTAACATTGCAAGCACGGTAAAGGAGATTCGTCGTGCTCTTGTTGATGCCGATGTTAACTACAAAGTAGCCAAGGATGTTACCGATAGAGTAAAACAAGAGGCCATGGATCGCAAGATCATGATTGCGGTTGAGCCGGGTCAATTGTTTGTGAAAATTGTTCAGGAAGAGTTGACAAAATTGATGGGTAGCAATGCAGAGACGGTTAACCTTTTTGGATCGCCAGCAATTGTCCTTATTGCCGGTCTACAAGGCTCTGGTAAAACTACGTTTTCGGGGAAATTTGCCAGTTATTTAAAAAAGCAAGGAAAGCAAGTACTGTTGGTGGCATGTGACGTTTACCGCCCTGCCGCTATTACGCAGTTGCAAGTATTGGGAGAGCAAATAGGCGTAGAGGTATTTGCTGAGCCTGAAAACAAGGACGCTGTACAAATAGCTAAGAATGCTGTTGCACATGCAAAGACAAGTGGAAAAAGCATCGTAATCGTCGATACTGCTGGTCGATTAGCCGTAGACGAGGTCATGATGACCGAGGTGGCTAATATCAAATCCACTATCCAACCTTCTGAAATTTTGTTTGTCGTGGATTCCATGACAGGACAAGATGCCGTAAATACAGCCAAGACATTCAATGATAGGCTAGATTTCGATGGCGTAGTATTGACGAAGCTGGATGGTGACTCACGAGGTGGAGCGGCACTTTCTATTCGCTCTGTGGTTGACAAGCCAATCAAATTTATGTCAACGGGTGAAAAACTGGAAGACCTAGACATTTTCCATCCTGAGCGTATGGCCAGTCGTATTTTGGGAATGGGTGATGTTATCTCCTTGGTTGAAAGAGCACAACAAGCTTTTGATGAAGAAGAGGCTCGCAAGCTCAACAAGAAAATGCGAGAGAACAAATTCGACCTCAACGACTTCTTAGGACAACTGCAGCAGATAAAAAAAATGGGAAATATCAAAGATCTAATGGGTATGATACCAGGTATGAGTTCTGCGATTAAAGATGTCGATATCAGCAACGATTCCTTCAAGCCAATTGAGTCTATTATCCAGAGTATGACTCCAAAAGAGCGTGAAAAACCAGAAATAATTGACGGGAATCGCAAAAAACGAATAGCAGCAGGAGCAGGTAGAAGTATACAAGAAGTTAATAACCTATTGAAGCAGTTTGATCAAATGAAAAAAATGATGAAGCGTTTCAGCAATATGAGCCCAGGTGGTAAAATGAAGCTATTTGGCTGATAATAAAGACGCATAAATAAATTTCTTAAAATCAAGTTCTTCCTTTATCGTACTTAATCCAAGAATTAGTACTAATTTTACATACAATTCCATAACCTGAAATTTAATGAGCGAACTTCTTAATGGCTTTTTTGCTACCCAGGAAGTAGTATTATCGAAAGAAGAAATTCTTAAAGATTATCGTTTGGCAGTAGAAAGCAGATGTGCAAGTCTACTGGGTCGCAAAGATGTTTTCATGGGACGAGCCAAATTTGGAATTTTTGGTGATGGTAAAGAAGTAGCCCAAATTGCACTTTCTAAAGTTTTCAGAAAAGGTGATTTTAGATCAGGTTATTACCGTGATCAGACCATAGTTGCTGCTACGGGAGGCCTAACTTGGCAACAGTTTTTTGCACAACTTTATGCTCATGCGGACATAAACCACGACATTTTTTCGGGAGGACGAAGCATGAACGGTCACTACGGAAATCACTTGCTTGATAGTGAGGGTCAATGGCTCGATCAGACCCAACTTTATAATGGCATAGTGGACATTTCCTCAACAGCTGGTCAAATGCCTCGAAGTGTAGGTTTAGCTTATGCATCCAAACTATATCGTGAGAATCCTGATCTTGTTCATATGACGGGTTTTTCAAATAACGGAAACGAGGTCTGTTTTGCTACGATTGGAGAAGGATCTACATCACAAGGGATGTTTTTCGAAACCATTAATGCCGCTGCTGTTCTACAAGTTCCCTTGGTTGTATCTGTATGGGACGATGGATATGGAATTTCAGTACCCATAGAATTACAAACGGCAAAATCAAGTATATCGGAAGTTTTGAAGGGATTCGAAAAAGAAGAAAACTCCAATGGTATTGTGATTCTGAAGGTGAAGGGCTGGGATTATGTGGAATTAGTAAAAACATACCAAAAAGCTGCCGTCATAGCCCGTGATTCTCACATACCCGTACTCATACACGTATACGAAGTTACCCAGCCTCAAGGACACTCTGCGTCGGGTTCCCATGAAAGATATAAATCCAAAGAAAGGCTCCAATTCGAGAGAGACTTTGATTGCAATTTAAGGCTTAGAAATTGGATTTTAAAGAATAAGGTGGCCTCAGAAGAGGAGTTAAAACAAATCGAACTCGAAGCGGACGATCTTACAAAAAAAGCTCGTAAATCGGCTTGGGATGCCGCTCAATTGGCTATTTCGACCGAGAATAAAAAAATAGTAGATCTATTTTCAAGACTTATAGCCACTGATCCTACTAACAACAATTGGATTAAGCTTAAGACTCAATTTGATTCAAGCGTAGGTCTTTTCAGAAAAGATGGACTGAAGCTTTTGAAAAAAGTAAATAGAGAAATCCCCCTCTCCTCTTCCATGAAAGAAGAATGGAGAAAGGCAATTGTACAGTTTGAACGTAAATACAAAAAGATTTTCTCGGATCACTTGTATTCTGAGCATGAAAGCTCGCCATTAAAAGTAAAGCCGATCCCAGCAAAATATTCTTCTAATTCACCGACTGTAGACGGAAGAGAGATTATAAACACGTACTTTCATGCACTGTTTGAATCCAACCCCTTGGTATTTGCTCTTGGTGAAGACGTTGGTAAAATCGGGGATGTAAACCAAGGATTCGCAGGTCTGCAAGAAAAATTTGGTGAACTGAGAATAACAGATACTGGTATACGCGAAACTACAATTATTGGACAGGGAATAGGTGCCGCCATTAGAGGACTTAGGCCCATTGTAGAAATTCAGTATTTCGATTATATCTATTACGCTCTGTCCACGCTTACGGATGATTTGGCGACGATGCGATACAGAACAGCAGGTAAGCAGATGGCTCCTCTTATCGTCCGTACTCGCGGGCATAGACTAGAAGGCATTTGGCATTCAGGCTCACCTATGGCAGTAATGATTCATGCCCTACGAGGAATCCATGTTGTAGTGCCGAGAAATTTTACGAAAGCAGCTGGTTTTTATAATACACTTCTCAAAGGAGATGATCCTGGCCTCATTGTGGAGCCACTTAATAGCTATAGATTAAAAGAACAATTACCGGACAACCTTCAGGATGTTTGCGAACCATTGGGCATACCCGAAGTCATTAGAAAAGGCACCGATATCACAGTTGTCACCTACGGATCTATGTGCAAAATAGTCCTGGATGCCTCCACAGAGCTTGAAAACGCTGGTATATCCGTTGAAGTTATAGATGTACAGACACTACTCCCATTTGATATAAACCATAGTATTGTAGAATCTATCAAAAAAACCAACCGCGTGATTTTTGCGGATGAAGATATGCCAGGTGGTGGTTCTGCCTATATGATGCAACAAGTAATGGACAATCAAAACGCATATCAATATTTAGACTCCGCACCCAAATGCATCCATGCTCAAGCTCATAGGCCCGCCTATGGAAATGACGGGGATTACTTCTCCAAACCCAATATTGAAAGTATCTTTGATACTGTTTATAATCTTATGACTGAGGTGAACCCTCAGCGATACCCAAGTTTATATTAAAAACTATTGGATTTAGCAGCTTGAAGAGACGAATTCCAAGCCCTATCAGTATTCGTATGCATACTAACTGTAATCGATACAATTTGCATAATGATAATCTTTGTCTCCACTATAAATAAGCGATAGGATAACCTCATCATTTTGAACAATTTTACTAAAATAATCTAGTCCTTTAAACATCCTATCTTGAAGTAGTACTCGACTTTATTTCAAACGTATGTATCTTATTGTTCTCCCAATACAAGAGATCAATCTCGTTCCCTTGAGAATCTCGCCAAAATAATAGTCCCTGTATTTAGTCGACCCTCAAAAAATACAAGAAGAGAAATTTTTCAGCAAATGAGGTGCGGCTGAGGTCAAGCGAAAGAGTGTTGTCCTGAATTTTTTATGTAAAAGGATAAGCAAAGGGAAAAAATTCGGACAATTTTTCGCTTGTGGGTTTTTGGCTTGGGTCCGTCCGTACGGCTTTTTGACCAATCAAAAAGTAAGTTCCTCCTGAATAGTGCAGCCACCA
>JBOFGX010000132.1:0-3413 GCA_051649345.1 Leadbetterella sp.
GTGCTTTCTTTGATAAAGTTGGCGACTCTATAAAACTACGTATTGCTCTGCCTAAAAAAAGAAGAAAGTGGTTTGAAAGTCTATGGGATTATCCATTGAAAATACCCCTAAACATCCCTAATGCGTAATCTGGGTTAAAACTTCTATTACTAACATTCTATGCTGGATAAAATATCCCCCATTTATCCTTTTCTGAAACCATTCATATAAAACGTAATAATATGCAATAATTTTTTACCATTTTTATAAAAAAATATGGTGAAATATGAAAATATGGTCTCTACTATTACTGTTAATTCTTACTTCTCAAGGTTGCCAATCTTCATACGAAGGAAAAGTCACCACTCCCAGGTCAAAAAATGTATGGGTATTAAAAATAACCACGAACTCAAAAATCAAAGATGAGCCTAAAACTAACGCCAAACTTGAAATTACTATAGGGGATAGTTTGCTAGCCCAAGCAGATATTGGTATTGAGATTAGAGGGGCAATCTCACAGGAATTCGATAAGAAATCTTACGGATTTAAGATTAATGATTACAAAAACAGGAAAACTCAATGGGACTCCATTGGTATGAATACAGGTTCCAAATGGATTTTGCTTGCATCTGCATCCGACAATTCTTTCATTAGAAACACCTTGAGTTATTCCCTTTCGAATCAAATGGGCAAATATGCTTCTCGATGTAAATATGTGGAACTTGAAATCAATTCCAAGTTTGTAGGAACCTACATATTATTGGAAAAAATCACGGTAGCACCTACGAAAATAAAGCTGGGCAATAATCCAAAAGAAGGTTTTGTACTAAAAATAGATAAATTGGCAGGAGATGAAAAAGACTGGGGCAATTATACAGAGAAGAATTCTTTTCGCTCAGAATATGATGAAAAGGGTAAACTAAGCCCAAAATCAAAAATTAATTATATATATCACTACCCATCTATAAAAAAACTAGCTGAGAGTGATAAAAAAAATATCCAAACACAAATCAAGAATTTTGAGAACACAATTGCCAATACTCAAACGAATGACTATCTGAATCTGATCGACCTCAACAGCTTTGTGGATTATTTTATACTTACAGAGCTTATGCAAAACCACGATGGGTATAGAATAAGCACCTATCTTACAAAGTCATCAGACGGAAAATTATCCATGGGGCCAATTTGGGATTGTGACTTGGCATATGGGCCTGATTTTGCGTTCTGCGAGGGTATGCAAACCCATAATTGGGTATACAAGTACAATACGTACTGTCCTGATGATGCTTGGTTAGTTCCTTTTTGGTGGGAAAAGTTAGTTCAAAAACCTGAGTTTAAAACCGCTCTAAAGACTCGCTTCAAAGACTTACGCAACAACGTACTTTCTGATCAAAATATCTTAAAAACAATCGATGATTTCACTAAAGAACTGCATTCACAGAATCTAGTCGACAGAAATTATGAAAGATGGAGCGAGGAAAAAAAAGGAAAAACGTATAAAGACCGACATACGGACCATATAAACCACATGAAGTCTTGGATAAAAGAACACCTTGAATGGATGGAAAAAGAGATTTCGAAAATCTAATCAAAATCAATAGCTTCTAAAACAGAGGTATAATCGAGCGAAGGACTAGAATGTAAGAAGATGCAGTTTTGGAGGTTCATATTTTTTGAATTCTTCTGGAAAGAATTCCATATATGTTCAAAGTACCAAATCGGAATTTTACCCCATCGATTATCCTGTTTTTTCCTTGCAAAAAACTCTTTTTTGGTTATTTCAAGATTAATTTTTACAGATATCAGTTGGGTGATTCGGGGATCTAAATATAAAAGAAAACCCTCTACAATTACTACATCATACTCTTTTGATTGTAAAATAGCATCATAAAACCCCTCGAAATCTAATGATTCCGGGCACTCCCAATCTACTTGATCCCCTACTTTAGGTATTGTATCTAAAGGTTGAGTATACGAATCTTGATGAAGGACAGTAACGTGTAAGCCTTTCCTTTCGAGTTGTTGTTTTAGCTTGTTAGCAAGTATTGTTTTTCCAGATCTACTTATTCCACCAATCCCAATCAGCTTCATAGCCTAAAACCAAGAACCCGTTTTTTTTCTGGTTCCACCCATGCCTAAAACCCCTAATAGAGTTCTCGTAAGTATGGACGCAGCTGTTCTACCGATTTGCTTGGTCACGGGGCTAGATAGTATAGTTTCTAAGGTGCTTTTTTCCTTTTTCCCTCCAGAATCTGTTGGTATTTCTTCTGAATTTTCCTCTGTCGCAGTATCTAACTTTTCATTCAATATCTCGTAAGCACTCTCTCGGTCTACCACCTCATTATATTTTTCAGCTATTTCTGATTCCGATACGATATCTTCCAGTTCTTCATCTGTAAGCACATCCATCCGGCTAGAAGGTGGACACATATAGGTCATGGCAAGTGGAGATGGAATACCTTTTTCGTTCAAACAAGTCACAAGAGCCTCCCCGATACCCATGGATGTAAGGACTTCATCGGTATCGTAATAAGGGGTTTCCGGAAAATTGCCAGCAGATTCTTTAATAGCCTTCCGGTCATTTGCGGTAAATGCACGCAAGGCGTGTTGGATTTTTAAGCCTAATTGTGCGAGAATCGATGCCGGAACATCCTGCGGATTTTGTGTGCAAAAATATACGCCCACGCCTTTGGACCGTATAAGTTTTACGACGGTTTCGATTTGTTGAAGCAATGCTTTTGAAGCCTCTTGAAAAACTAAATGTGCTTCATCTATAAAAATGACTAGCTTGGGTCTATCTAAATCCCCCTCTTCTGGTAATTTAGCGTAAAGCTCTGCCAATAAACATAACATAAATGTAGAAAAAAGCTTAGGCCTGTCCATCAGCTCCATAACTCGGAGAACAGAGATCATTCCTTTTCCCTCAGAATCTATTCGCATAAGATCTTCGATGTCAAACGATACTTCTCCAAAAAACTCATCCGCTCCTTGTTGCTGCAATTCTATTACTTTGCGAAGAATGGTTCCTAAGGAAGTAGAAGACATCCTTCCGTAGCTTGTTTCAAAAGCATCTTTGCCTTCGTCGCTAAGATATTGGATGACACGTATAAAGTCTTTAAGATCCAAAAGAGGCAACTTGTGATCATCACAAAATTTGAAAATTACAGAAACGATACCTTCTTGGGTTTCGTTAAGCCCTAAAATCTTAGCCAGTAAAATCGGACCAAACTCAGAAACTGTAGCCCTGAGCTGTGTGCCTGAGCCTTTTGTAAGAGTTAAAAACTCAGTAGGAAAGCCTTCCGGTTTAAACTTAATTCCTGCGGCTTCTGTCCTTTCAAGAATAAACGGTTTTTCCACACCTTCTTTCGCAATACCACTCAAATCTCCTTTTATATCCATTAAAAGACAAGGAACAGACGCTTTAGAGAGAT
>JBOFGX010000133.1:0-14260 GCA_051649345.1 Leadbetterella sp.
GCACAGGTACACATTCCACCTTCTAGTGCAGCAGGCATACCACCTATAAAAACATTTTGACTTCCACCAGATGGCCCAATGGGACCACCCACGTGCGGATTTACCCCTTCTGTCATGGGGCAAATATGCATATCTCCTATTCTGGCTGCTGCTGGCATGATATTGTTTTCATAGAATTGGTGGTACAGGATTTAAGTCTATCTTTTGAGAGCCCTGTATAACTACTTTTTTTGGGCTTTTGATAATGATCCCTTCAGATCCCATTTTTATTAAATTTTGAAATTCATCTTTAATTTCTATCGAACCCGCTTGATTATCTATGACAATCGCTTTTTCTGACTGTCCACTCGGTACAGCTATCGTTAGTACTTTGTTTGTATCATCAAACGTTACTTTTAAGCCACTCTTTGTAACTATACCTTTTTTGGAATTGGCTTCCTCTGCTTCTAAAAAAGAGGGGGGCGGCTTTGATTGACTATGGAGCATTCCCAGTATTACGGCATCCCGAGGATCATCATTGATAAACCCTACAATGACCTCGTCACCTACATCTGGTCTAAAAATAAAACCTCTTCCTTTTCCTGCATCTAAGAGGGCTACCCTTGCCCAAATACCTTCTTCTTGGTTTTCATCTTGCACCATGGCAAGTTTTATCTTGACATGATTTACTTTACCTGTTGGAGGCCCATGAATTTGTTTGACAGTGGCAATTTGTAAACCCATAACGCCAGGCACCAACCCTGAAGAAGATTTTTCTACCACATCCTCTTTCTTATAAAACCAATCTTCCGACCATCCAAATTGTATATCCGTAATAAAATCACCATTAAATTGATGCAATACACCTGTAATAATCACCTCTCCATTGAAACGATTACCCACACCAGCCAATGTGATTTTCTGACCCGGCTTCAATGTATGATTACCTCTAATTCGGATCCTGCCACACGCCTTTGATAACTTGCTTCTAAGGCTATAGGCATTCGCCCACTGACTTAGCTGTGCATCTGAAAGATTACCGCTATGCTTTAGTTCTAAACTACTTCCCAAAACACTTGCCAGACTTGATGAATCCAAGTTTCCCGTTTCTGAAAATGTTGAGCTACCCGAGGCGGATAAGATTGTCTGGTCAGGACTAGAATTAAACCCCCAGGATTTACTAGTGATACTACTAAAATGCCTTCTAGCGTCCATCTCACCTTCAAATTCTAAAATATTATCACCATAGGTAGCTGTCAATACGGAAACCCCAATCGGAGCTGGTTTTTTGACAATTATTTTGCCTTTATCAGTTAAGACAAACATTCCGTTTGCTTCCGCTCGCATCACAATAAAGTCCCAGTTTGAACAATAATATTGTACCATTTCGGGATGTGAAACCGTTGTAGTTTCTATTTCTTTTTCTACCTCTGATCCCAGTATTTCATCTATTATTTGACTGTCCGTCTTATTGATAAAATAAGCACTTTTACGGCTCGTAGTTAGCTTGACAGCTTTGTCTTTGGCCTCTACTTCTAGATAAGATGTACCCTTTACTTTTACACAATGCCGAACAATGATTCCTTTAAAAACAGTAGATGGGTTATCATTATACCCCAGTTTTAGCTCCAGCAGATTACCGGGTTTAAACAGTTCGGAATTACTTTGTAAAAAGTCTCTTTTTGCAGCACTTCCATCTTGTATTTTGAGCTTAGCAGAAGTGATTTTATTGTAGTATTGCATGACACTAAAGGCCATTATACCCACCTCTCCTGCTAATGGAATACCATTTATTAATACCTGACGAGCTATTCTTGACGTAGGTGTACTCATTTCAAAGGGGGTAAAACTACGGTTGATTCTACTTTTAACTTTCTGAAATTTTTAAGTCTATTTACCTTAGCCACTTGTAAATAATACTCTTGGCTTGAATAGGTTTTTTTTGACAATAAAGGCAATAGCTCTCCTTGGTTAACCACTTTATGCAAATGAGTGAGGTCTGGAGAAGAAAGCATAGAGGTAATGTGCCCGAAAAGTTCGTCTACCGCTTCTTCAAAAGATGCCGTAATTTTTGCTCTTAACGGCAACCCGTATTCATCAAACAAAGTGTAGTCTACTTTGGAAGTGGTTAACTTACATTTACTTATGAATGTACCCCATTGTACCAATAAAGTGTTGGGCTGATGGAACAATCCATTCATCAATGATGAGGCCTCTCTAAACAGCAACACCTGTGCCGTTACGGGTATTTTTGGAGCATTTACCCCCGTACCATCCAGCGTAAAAGTCAAGCTGAACTTTCGAGATGTTATCCGCTGAAATCTAGGCGTTTCTCCTGAACTTCCTGGTTTACAAGAGTTATCGTATACAACGCCCTCTTCTACCGTGAAATTCTCGGGATTAAACATCGTAATGAATGGCAGACCAACAGGATAATAACTTTCCGGATGAATCGGAATGATTTTCAGATTGAGAGCCATTTTTTTTGCAAAATCTCCTGCATTCATTTTATCGTTCTTTTTTAGCTTTTAATATCTCAAAAATTTGTTCTGCAATCTGCTCATTAGAGCCTGTGCCTCCACCAGAAGATGTCCCAGAACTCGCCGGCACTTCAGGGGATTTAGCACATGGATCTTGTCTCTCAGCCACAGTAAGCCGAATAATGACTTCATGAATCTGTATAGGCATACCTAGTAAGAATTTTAGTTTAAAACAATCCTGAAAAATATTAGAATAGAAATAGCCCTTCTTGTTAGTTTCGCTTAAGTCTTTGATAACTAAACTCTAAGGTTTCAATTAGAATTGCCGATGTATCTGTGGCTTTCAAGTCTGAAAAATTCCACTTGACTGGAAATGCATTAAAAACTGTCCAAGACACAACAGGAGCTAACTCTTCATTTAGGACTTCAACGGTAATATCGCATGGCGAAAAACTAAAATCCAAGGCTACAAAATAGCTATTCAAAGCATCACTGAAATATTTAATCAATCCAGAATCCACAAAAGTCCCCCGTTTAAGAATCAGATTAGTATACTTTACTTTCTTGGGAAATTTGAAATTTAGATGGGGAAATGCTCCATCTTTTACTTCTTCAATTTCTACTTCGGTATTAAGTCCAGAGACTTCTTGAAAGAGAACATCATCTGTTTCCAAGCCATTGATGCCTTGAAATGTGACTTTAAATCGAAAACTTTGAGGGGGGATGTACGGCATAATAGATAAATTAACTATTGATGACTTCTAACCCTTCATGTGCCAGCTCTATAGATTCGATAGCGACCTCGTTCCCTGACGCTTTTAAACCAGGCCCTTCTACTTTTACTGGAAAAGCCTGTCTTACTTTCCAAACCATTACGGGGTCGTCATTTTCATCCAAAAGTGATATGATCAAATTCTTGCGATTAATAGTATTAAGCTTAACAGTATTGAGCCAAGCGTAAAACTCATTATTCCCTTTTCTGATGCCTCTTTTGAGTGTAATATTACTTACCTTTTGCAATCCGGGCATTTTCATGGGAGACTGTTGGGGAGTAAGACCATCTCGATATTCAATTACTTGAATTTCTTGTGTCAAACCACTAATTTCGGAAAAGCCAACACTCAGATTGGGCGTAGTCGGGCCATCCTCTGTTACGTTAAATCGGAATACGGATAGTGGGTATGCCATTGTATTATTATTTTATGATTTTGTAATTATGACTATAAATGTTTTTTTTTAAAATTTCACTACGATACTTGCAGGAGATGGTAGAAGTTTAATACAACAAACTCTGCAGGACGTGAAACCGCCAAACCAATTTTAACATACATTTTCCCCTCTAAAATATCTTGAGGCGTCATGGTTTTATTTAGTCCCACCTCTACATAGTAGGCATCTTCAGGCTTGACTCCCGCCAATGCTCCATCACGCCATTTTAGGTAGAGGTAATTTTCGATTAGTCCTTGAACTCGCACCCAAGTAGAGGCGGTATTGGGCTCAAAAACTACCCATTGAAGCGATTTCTTGATAGACTCTTCAACTACCATAAATAAGCGTCTTACATTTACGTATCTCCACTCATTATCATTTCCTAGCATCGTTCGACTACCCCAAACAAGCGTTCCGTAGCCTGGGAATGTTCTGATTACGTTGATAGATTCACCACTTGTACTATCCAGATTTAGGTTTTCTTGTTGTTTATTAGAAATATCTATAACAGGACCTACTATATTCTTTACGGCTTCGTTGGCAGGAGCTTTCCAATATCCTCTTTTACTATCGACCCTACAATATATTCCGGCCATGGCGGGTGATGGAGGTAGTACTATTTTGGTTTTACCATACTTGCTTAATTCTCTTTTCAATAGGCTGTAGACCCCAATTCCTCTACCAACCATAGCTTTTATCTCGCCTATAGTTTTACCAGCCATATTATTATGATTACTAGGGGCTGGAATAGGCAATACTGCTCCGTTAAGCACATGGGTATCTATTATTACTTTGTCTATATCAAACCTATCGTATACCGTGATCAGGTTGGGATAATAAACGGCAGCATAACTAGAAGCCGTGATGTCTGCCCGTGTTGCTACAGCATCTGCATCAATGGTAGATTGTGTACGCGGAATGGTAACTTGCTTGGGATCAATCAATACAAACCTATCTTTCAGTTCTTCGGCTTGCTTAAGTGCTGCTTCGTAGATTAATTTGTAATTATCACTTAGAGCAGCCTCTGGTATGGCTAGTATGGTTGGCTCATCTAAATCACTCAACTTCTTAACACCAGCTTCCAATTTTGTACCATGGATAGAGTTATCCGCCTCGAATTTCCCAGCGGAGACAATAAAGCAGTTTCCCCCGCCATTAGCAAAATAGTGCTTCAGGCTATGATAAAGATTGTATTTCGGAAAATCATCATCGTTGAACTCCTCTACCACGACTTCAAACTTTATGGTATCTGCAGCTGCAACCCCACCAACGGTAATCTCGTTTATCCGCAGTTTGATACCTTTGGCAGCATCGTTTAATTCTGAATCCGCGACTTCTTTTGTAAATCCGTAGTGGGTTTCAAACTCTTCCAAACTACTTATTTTATGAGGAATGAGGTGCAGGTCATCACTCGTAAACAAGGTAGCTTTTTCGGTATAACCAACAAAAGCCGGTACTGCAGAGTCTACTTCTGCAACGGAGGGAGGAAGGGTCGGTACTTCGTTTACGTACACGCCCGGAGTAGCTAATTTTGTTATCATGACTAATTTTTAAATGTTTATAATTGTTTCTAAATAAATCTGATTACGCTCTTCTTTTATGATTTTGGGCATAGGCACAGAGGGTCTTTTCTCGATGCCCCCATCTTTGAGCATTACCCGGAAATTTGGACTAAATTGCACAAGTGGATTTTCAACACTATCTACCAAAGCTGAAGACGTAAAAACCCGTTGTTTTGAACTAGGACTCGTCATCAAAAATTGAATACTATTGTCAGACGTTTCTAGATTTGGAGAGACTAAAGAGTTCGTAGACATGTTAAGAACAAATCGCCAAAAAGCTTTTCTTCTGTCTAATCTTATTCGATATTGAGGACGTATGTTACGTATCGTATTATCATTCTCAACAATCTTGTAATTGTCTTCTGTACCTGCAAAATATAATTCTACTACACCGAATACATTTTCATCATTTTTTAGAAAATAAAACTCTTCTACTATACTTCCCGAAATAACGAATTGATATCTACCTTCTGCAAGGTTTGAAATATCTATTTTTAGATTAGTTTTACCATTACTATGACTTGCCCAAACTTTTCCTAAAGCAGGAAGATTAGTATCAAGTGACGCAATCTTTACTTCGGAGGCAAGAATAGATTGATTGTGCTCGAAGGTGAAATATGAAGGCCTCACAACCATCATATCTTGTTCTTTTACAGAATCTTGCAAGCTTAATCGCAAATCATTCCTCGCGTCTGTATTGTTCTTCAGATTGTTGAAATAGTAAACCTTATTGTTCAATAACTTTGAAGCAGAAACCTCCGAAAAACTCGGAACGTTAGGGTTTTTCAATTTCAGAAAGAATGTGAGCTTTTCTTTGGAGTTAATCATTCTTGCCATGGAATATACAAGGGGCACTTCTTCCTTCACTTTTGCCATTACATTACAGCTATTGGATTTGCTTTTAAAAACCCAACCATACTCTTTCAGTAAGGAAGTAGTAAATTCAGATGGAAAAACTAAAAAATCACTGCTACTTTCAGAACTGTTTCCAGAGGCAAACTTCCCATTCTCATAGTAAGAATTCTGGATGTTAACATCAAACAATTTTTTGTAGATTAACTTATTCATGGCATGCTATCTTGGTAAATATTCTTTAGTTCCTAATTCAAACTGCTTTCGAGCCCAACTTCCACTATAGGTTCGGAGATTTCTCCTTCTTTATCAAAAAACGACAACATCCTTACCTTATACATGATATGGGGAAGATGCTTGGTTCCTAATGCCGCCCAAACATTATTCTGTTGCTCTAAAGTCAAAGAATGTATATTAAAATCCAATCTTTCTATGAGTCTCCAAGGCCGATTCAGCGGATCACTGATCGTGGAATTCATAGATGCAAACTTATCTTTATGAAAAGACGGATTCACTTGAAAAAACCCAATTACATTGGATAAATCATGTAAACTTGTGAGATAGTTTGGTGATGTAGCTACAAAAAGCAAATAGATATTGAGTGTAACAGGAGCCTTTAATTGAGCTATTCTGTCATCTTTGGGCACATAATAAGGCCTAGAGGCTTCCAAGCGTTCTTCTTCGAGATTCAATAATGTCAATTGCAAGTGCTTGTTTAAATCAATCGTAGAACTACCACTAGGTGAATAAAATCCTGATACGTTTATAACATCGCTTATTGAACCATATATCTCAGGTTCTTTGCTAAAACAGTAGCTAGAAAGTTCCGATTTTACAAATTCTAAAGCTGTTCGTATCATTGTAAACTATAATTTTAAATATGTATTTTTTAAATTATACTACATGACATTGGAGATTCGAATAATCTTTATTTTCAAATTAATGCGTAGTAGTTTTCATGTTTCGAAATCAAAACTACTTAGTGTAAATGAATTATGTACTTAAAATTTATTGTACGGTCATTCCGTTTATTATACGGTCAAAATGGATGATTTTTGTTAGATTTTTATAACTATTTAAATACCCTATTAAATAAAAACAATTTTTAGACTATGATTTATACAAACTTCGCTTTTCAAATTAATAGCAACAATGACCAAAATCCTTAACTAGTTTAATTAGTTCTTAATAGATAACAAAAAAATAAAAGAGCTACTCAAATACTATTAGCCTAAGCAGTTCTCTTTTACAATGAAGTCTTTTATCTGATAATATCAAGGTAATTCGACTTTACAATAGACAAAAGTACTTTCCTGATATAACTACTAATCGTGTTCCCCTATTTCAATTCTCAGAGCAAGTCTATTAGCAAACATGACCGTAAAATAAATTAAATTTCATTTTACACCTTTTGTTTCTACATTTAATCTACTATTTGCAATTATCTGTAAACTAGCACACTAGACTATGAACACTATTAAATTAAAATCAAAAGGATCTGATGTATTTCTGCTCGAACAACTCTTGGCTGAGCTGGGCTACAACGTAATCGTAACCGACTACTTTGGCAAAGATACCCATGCAGCAGTAGTAGATTTTCAAGCTAATAACGACCTCGTAAGTGATGGGATTTGCGGTCCAAAAACATGGTCTATGTTGATAAACAAAGTACCCAAGGTTTTGACTGGCCTAGAAAAAATGCTTTCAGAGAACGACTTGATCCAATTTGCCCAAAAATATAAAATTGAATTAGCAGCTATCAAAGCCGTAAACGAGGTAGAGAGTAATGGACGAGGTTTTTTGGTGGAAGGTCGCCCAAAAATCCTTTTTGAAGGCCATGTTTTTTGGAAAGAATTGCAAAATCGAGGCCTAGATCCCAAAACTTTAGTATCCCCAGCTAGTTCAAATGTACTCTTTAAAAATTCTACCAAAGTCCATTATGTGGGAGGAAAAGGCGAATACGATCGCTTGGAAAAAGCAGCAGAACTTGGGTCTAGTCCTCTTATAAAAGACGCTGCACTATGTTCAGCTTCTTGGGGATCCTATCAAGTTATGGGCTATCATTTTAAATCTTTGGGGTATGCAAACATTACCGAATTTATCCAAAAAATGAACGCCCACGAGCGAGAACACCTCGATGCATTCGGACGATACCTAGAGGTAAACAATATCATCAGACACCTCAAAAACCACGACTGGACGGCTTTCGCAAGAGCCTATAATGGAGCTGGATTTGCCAAGTTTAGCTATGATATAAAAATCGAAAAAGCGTATAGGAAGTATAGTTTATGATTATGCTCAAACTACCAATTGATTATGAAAATTAATCCTCTATCCAAAAGTTTGGTAGAAATCATAGACCGATTAAAAAAATAGTGGATAAATAGTAAACAATAAATACCATGGAAAAACCAAAAATAAGACTGGGAATATGTATGGCTGGTGCCGTATCTGCTGGAGCATTTACCGCTGGAGTAATGGACTATCTGATCGAAACACTAGAACGATGGGAAATAGCAAAACAGGAGATTGATAAAAAAAACAAAGCGGGAGAACCTCTAACCGAACGTGAAAAGTTAATACCCAATTATGATGTCGTCATTGAGGTATTAAGTGGTGCCTCCGCTGGTGGAATGACAGCTGCTATTCTATCGTATTCATTCATGGATGGAAAGTACATTACCACACGTAACAACACCTTAATTGATACTAGTTATAATTATCCTAATGACACAGATCAAACCACTAAATTATACAATGCTTGGATAAATATGGCAGATAGCAATAAGGAAACCACCTTTGATAAAATGATGGACAATGCAAATGTGAAAGCCATTACCGAAATGAATTCAATATTTAACAATAAAGCCATTGATGAAATAGCCGAAAAGACAAAGCCTAATGAATTTCCAAATGTAGTTGCGTTTCCAAAATACATTAGTAAGGACCTGAGTGTCTTTTTAACTGTTACGAATTTGGAAGGATTACCCATTGAAATAAAATTTGGAAACTCTGACGACACCCGTAATGAATTTAAAATGCATAGTGGCTTTTTACACTATAACTTTAGTGATAAAAAATACATAAATTTTGATTATCCTGCTCAAAAAATAGATGCTTCTAACTTCCAAAACCTATTAACTGCTGCAAAGTCTACGGGTGCTTTCCCTTTTGGATTCGAAAACCAAAAAGTTTCGATAGGCAATGCCTTTATGCAAGGATACAAAGAAAGACTTAAATCCTTATATGGTATTGAACTCAATGACAGAGATTTCAAAGGAAAAGACTACGAATTTACTGCAGTAGACGGTGGACTAATAAATAATGAACCTACAGGAACCACAATCAAGTTTTTAAATGAGTGTGTATTAGATAAAAACCATCAAGACTGGGAAAAAGAAAAACAAAAAAATTATGTTCTGCTCATTGATCCTTTCCCTAATATTACGAATGCCGATAAAATTGAAAAACACAAACCAATCAAAGATAAATATAACGTATTTCAGCTCGCTCTAAAGCTATTTGGGGCAGTTCGTAATCAGTCAATGTTTAAACAAGAGGATTTACTTGAAAGCCTCAACATGAAAAATAATAAATACCTTATATATCCAAGCAAACGCGGTAAGTACTTTCTAGCTTGTGGCGAACTGGGAGGATTCTCTGGTTTCTTAAAAAAAGCTTTTCGTACTCATGATTATCAATTGGGACGCAAAAATGCACAGAGTTTTATTAGTTATTACTTCGGTGAAAATGAAGCGGACCTAAAAAAACTAGGACTCGCTTTTACGCCGGATCAAGTAAGTTTTTGGAAATATTACCCTAAAAGAGACGAAACTAAGCCCCCTAAACTCCCATTAATACCTGATTTACTTTGGCTTAACCAAGAATCTATGGCTATTGAGCCAAAACCACAAAAAAAAGGAGAAGAAATATCTTACCCTGATTACAACGGTCTTACGACCGAAGAATTTTCAAAACTAATTTTCAAAACTAAAGAAAGAGTCAAAGCAATTATTGAAAAATCATTTCATTTAATTTCTGAAGCGGATATTCCTTTATTGGGAAAAGCTGCAGTTCTTTTATTTAAAAATAAAATTAAGAAAGGAATCCAAAGCAAAATTATGATTAGCCTTGAAAGTTATCTTTTTGATACGTTTAAACCTCAAAAAATAAAACAAAAAGATTTGATTCAACTATATAGCAATCATATAAAAAGCAATGGCCAAACATACAAAAAAATAAAAGGCGTATATGCTGTCGAAGCTGTAGGTGGAGAACTAGTGGAAAGCATAACTTCTGGTGGTTTTGAAACCAAAGCCATTGCTCCTAAAGGTAGTTTTATTGTAACAAACGATACAACAGCAAAAGAGCAATACATCATTCAAAAAATAAAATTTGAAACAATTTATGAAAAGACAAGGGAACCCAATTATTATGAAAAGAAAGACAACTTCCATATAACAGGTTTAGAATTTACCCGTGAGAACTTTCTTGAAATCTTAAATAAAAACGTATACAATGAACAACAAAACAAAGAGGTTTATATCGAAACGGCATGGCACGAAAGCCAAGTTCTAAAAGAGGGCGATATGCTAGTTTCCAACAAGGTAGATGACCGAGAAGAAATTTATAGAATTGCCCGCAAAGAATTTGAGGAGACATATCAAGCAATTTAGAAGAAAAATAATTACGTAAATGAATAATTATCAGCAAATAAACATACAAAAATTGAGCTAATTAACTACCTACCTATGGAAAACACAATACCTTTTGTCATCTATAAAAACAAAATTTGGGATGGCTCAAAATACATAAATCAGCCTGCTGAAATACAAGAATACGCTAAGCAAAAAGGATGGAATATTGAGAAGGTAGCTAGTCTTAATGAATTGGATATTGAAAAAATAAATCAAATTCATTTTTCTGGAGCTAGCATGACAGATTTACCAAATGTAATCCTAAAATTCAATAGCCTAGAGTACTTAGACATTTCAGAATCCGACATCTCTGAGCCGAAGAAAATAGAACCAAACAGTACAACTGTAAATATATTTAATACCGATGATTTAAACGCTCATAAATTCCCGAAAATAAAAACCTTGTGTCTAGATGGAACTTCTATTGCTAGTTTGGATTTTTTAGAACATTTAACACGTTTAGAGTGCATTACGCTTAAGCGATGTCCAAATCTACCACAAGGATACATTAAAGATAGATTACAATCTAATTACATTTTGAAATTTCTTGATCTTCGCTAAAAAAACTTCGACTCTTATTTCCCAAAAGACTTATTAAATAGCCAACTGGCCTTGAAATTTAGACTATTTTGGGCAAATGAAAATGCAAAAACCAAAGCAAATTCATTAGGAAAAACTAACGAACCTAATGAAAAAAACGAATCTGAAATTACGGAACTACAACTTTGGCAGCAAATTATCAATGAATACGTTTTTGCTAAAAAATACGAGGATAATAGTGCTGAAAAGTATATTTTAGACTTAGGGAATTGTAATTTAGGCAATCGAGATGGAGAAATAAATAGTATACAAATGTATATTAATCAAACCATATATGACTTAAAACAAAAAATGGGCATTACTCCCAATATTGAAGATAACATATCCATTAAATCATGCATTAAACACCTTTCTTTAGGCAAAGATTTTTATAAAAGTGAGACTCTAAGAATCAATACAACAAATTATTTAGGGGATAACAATTTTACAGAATTACCCAATTGGGATCTTCCAAATCTTGAAACACTTCAAATTAGAAACTCTAAAATCGAAAAAATCCATCCGATGTATAGTTTCAACGAAACATTAATAGAGCTCGACTTAACGTTTAATTTGATCTCAGACAGTACTCCTTTCCTTCAATTCAAAAACCTAATAGAATTATCCTTGCATGGAAATAAATTAAGTGATTTTACAGCGATTGATCCTTCTCTAAATCCAGTTTATCCAAAATTAAAAATCCTATATTTGGGTGCCAACTCCCTTCAAAAATTTGATTTCATTGGATCTTTACCTACAATAGAAGATGTACATTTATACAATAATCAAATAACAGAAATACCGAATTTTGAAAAAATTGAGTCGAATATAACCGTCAGGCTCACCAACAATAAAATATCATCGATAAAAGGTAAATGTAAAAAAAACGTCACATTAGAGCTTGTTCAAAACCCCATAATCGATATTCCGCAACCAATTTTAGCATCTAACGACTGGAATGAAATATATAATTTTTTCTACAACAACAATGAAAAAAGCAGCAATACAGCCAACTACGTAAAAGTATTCATTGTGGGGCACAACGAGGAAACAAGAGCTGCACTCAGTAAAAATATTTATCCAGATCATAGTTCAGATAAACAACATCTTGAGTTTTTATATCTAGAAAAGAAAAATAGTCCTGATACCTACTTAAAACTATTTACCTTAAGTGATACTTCCATAAATTCTAATTTACACGAGTACTTTTTGGATGCAGATTCTATTATTATCATTTTATGGAATGAAAACTACAACCATGTACAATATTGGCTTGAAACGATTTATAATATTGAAAATTATGGACCTGAAACCAAAATTTTTATTTTATATATAAACGAGGAAAATAAGCTATCAAACAATGCTTTTAGAACCAATTTTAGTTCATTTGCTGGAATATCTTTTCAGAATTTTTTACACCTACATTTGAATAAACTTCATGAAGATCATAACTTGGAGTACTTTCGTTCCTTTCTAAAAAAAGAAATAGAAGATAAAACTGGTAATAGAAACCCCCTCCATTTAGAATACTACAATACTCGAAACCTAGTTAAAAAAAGTAAATCAAAAAAAGTAAATTCGATTGGTGGAAACCTAGCAATAGATAAACTTTTGGAATCAGCCAGTCACATAGTCATCACTCCTAAACGCATTTACCAGGATATTAACCATTTTATTCATACATTCAATGAAGAAACATCCAAAATAAAAAACGAAACAGTCGATTCGGATTTTCTTCAGAAAAGTGAATTTATATCTATACTAAAAAAATGTGGCTTATTGATCCAGGCTAATTCTGCAGACATCTGTTATTCCGTAAACAACCTGAAGGCTACAAACCCTTTTGATACAGTCTTGGATATGCTATCAATTTATGCGTTCAAAACCAGATTTTGCTACAGAGTATCTAGTTATTATGCATCTAAACTTTTCAATTTCCTCTTATATAAAATCCAATTCGACACAAACTTTACAATTAAAAGTGTTTGGAAAAATGGATTCTTATTGACAAGTAAGCTAAACTTATCCGAAACAGATCAGTATTCAATTTTGATAAAATTTCAAGGCTTTAATCAGAATGCAGAGTTTACAGAAATTTTTATTAACGTTGAAGATAAAAAGCAGAATAACAGCATTTATCAAACAATCACCTCATGGATAAACACATTCTCTTTGACTAATCTCAAAGGATTAATCGAAAATTCGACTAGCCTGGCAACCATCACCGAAAAAAATGACAATTCGGATACCTATTTCCAAGAAAATTTATTGATATCATGTACCGAACCCCCTACATTCTATAAGTTCAAAGAAGTAGTTTCGGACTCTACTAATAAAAACAATCTTAACTTCTCCGGTTTTTCAAATTACCTTACAGATGTAAAGCTTAGTCAAAAGACGAAAAAAGTCTTTATTTCGTATTCCCATAATAACACTCAGTGGATGAACAAGCTAAAAGTCCATTTAGGAGGTTTTGTACAACAAAAAAGAATCGAAGTTTGGGACGATACTTCTATCCTACCCGGCGATAGATGGGATGCTGAAATCCAGCAGCAGCTAGAGCAAGCCGATATATTTATCTTGATGCTTACGGCTGACTTCGTCAACTCAAAATACATTATGAGTAAGGAGCTCGCAGACGCCTACAAAAACATGCACTCAAGGCAAGCCATACTCATACCCATTCTAGTAGAGCCTTTTTACAAAGGGAGTATACCTATAATAGAAGGCGAAAAATTAAGTAACTTTGAAATGCTACCCAAAAACCACGATCAAAAATTACAGGCTATTTCTCTTTGGGAAAATGAAAACGAAGCCTTTTCAAACATTATGGAAAGATTAGACACTCATTTGAAACAATAAAATATGAATACTTCATTAGTAGAACGCTTGAGTAAACCTG
>JBOFGX010000134.1:0-2442 GCA_051649345.1 Leadbetterella sp.
GTATGACTCCATTTCCAAGAGCTCCCTCCAAAATGAAAGATTTGTAAGCCTCCGTTGCGGATTTCTATACCTTCGAATGGATCGCCCATCATACCTCCGTCTCTACTTCCCAAAAGTGCTTGATTGGATTTTTTCCAAACAACCCAACGGTTTTTAGACTTTTTATAAATTACTAATTCTCGAGGGATACTTTCTGAATCACCTACTTTTTCCGTTTGCGTGTTGTAAGCTACCACCAACTCCTCTATTTTGTCTTTATCCAAATCACCTTTTACTGAATCAACAATAGTGTAATTGACTGGAATGGATAGATTTTGTGCTAATACTTTATCGAATCCACAAAGTAGTATTACTAAAAAAAATAAGAATTTAGACATCCAAGTGATCTGCAAATTGAAGGTTTTAGGAATTTATTTTCAAGCAAAGATAATTTGAAACCTCTATCCAGAATACCAAAATACGTATGAATAATCATCTTAATGATCTTCAAACAATTTATCTAAAATACGCTCCAATAGCCTATTGGATTGATTAAAATACTCTCTTTGATCTTGTATTTCCTCTTCCGTTTGAATATACTCATCGGGAATCAGCTCGTGTCTACAGTTTTCAATCATAGCTTTGAGTGCTTTGGGAGTGACCTCTAAATGAAATTGAAGCCCCAGAACCCTGTCTTCGTAAACAAATGCTTGGTTTGGGCAAATATCAGTTTGCAATAGATGTACAGCATTTGTTGGTAAATCAAACGTATCTCCATGCCAATGCAACGTAGTAAACGTATCAGGAAACGAACCCGTAAGGTTATGCTTTTGCTTTGTTTTAGATAAAGGAAACCATCCAATTTCCTTTTGAGTGTTAGGATAAACCTTTGCCCCTAAAGCGGACGCTATAAGTTGAGAACCTAAGCAAATACCAATGACTATCTTTCTGCCATCAATTGCTTTTTTTATAAATTCTTTTTCTTGGCTTAGCCAAGGATATTGATCTGTCTCATACACTCCCATAGGCCCGCCCATGACAATTAGCCAATCCAAGTTGGCCAATTCAGGAAAATGGTAAGACTCAAAAAACTTCGTTGACGTCACCATATGATTGCATTGATTAGCCCACGTTTCTATATAGCCCAAGCCTTCAAAGGCTACGTGTTGAAAACAATGGATTCGGAGTTGCTTCATCTATAATGTCCGGTAAAAGTGTTACGAAAACGATATTTCAAATCTATGAATTCCAAAAATCTATTCTCTTAGATATACGTACACATAGATTTACATATATTTATTTGCTAAATATACAACTAGCAAATCAATTTCCATATTTTCAAACGATTCTCCTTTAATATTTCATCATCAAAACAAAAAATCGTATTTTCGTGAAACTTTATCAATAAAATTTGAATGAAAAAGATACTTTTCCTTATTCTTTTAACGGTTATTAAGGTTTCAGCCCAAACCACGAATCCCTTAAATTCAAATACAAAATTTGAACAATTGGGAACACAACTTCCCACTCCCAATAGTTACAGAACGGCTTCTGGAGCACCAGGGAAAGATTATTTTCAAAATAAGGCTGACTATGACATCAAAGCTGAATTGGATGATGCCAACCAAAAAATCATAGGATCGGAGATACTGACGTACACCAATTTTTCGCCGGATGGACTCAAATACCTTTGGATGCAGCTGGATCAAAATATATTCAAAAGCAGTTCTATCAACGCACTTACTACTACAAAAGGGATAAGTCCTAGTATGTCTGCAGCTCAATTGAACGGTATCAACGATCCTGAATCTGTAAATTCAACGATTTCAGGGCGTAAGGAATACGGATATAAAATAAAGTCGGTAACGGACATCAAAAATAGCCCTCTCAAGTATACCATCAACGGTACTATGATGCGGATTGATCTTCCTGCAATTTTGACACCCAATATCAGTACACAGATCAAAATTGAGTGGGAGTACAATATTACATCCTACTATGGAAGAAGCGGTTATGAGTTTTTTGAAAAAGACGGCAACTATAACTATTTCATATCCCACTGGTTTCCTCGTATGTGTGTATACGATGATGTAAGTGGATGGCAGAACAAACAGTTTTTGGGCCAAGGAGAGTTCACTTTGCCTTTTGGGGACTACAAGGTAGAAATCACAGTTCCTGCGGATCATTTGGTAGCTGCTACGGGAGAATGTCAAAACTACGCTAAAGTACTTACTAAAAACCAATTGTCACGTTTACAAACAGCTGCGACGTCTAAAACACCCGTGATGATAGCCAATGCCGAGGAAGCAGATGAGAGGATGAAGTCCAAAAGCACACAAAAACAAACATGGGTATACACTGCTAAAAAAGTCCGTGACTTTGCTTTTGCTTCTTCACGCAGATTTATCTGGGATGCTATGCAATCGGATGTGTATAGCAACGGCAAAAAAGTATGGTGTATGT
>JBOFGX010000135.1:0-5792 GCA_051649345.1 Leadbetterella sp.
ACTTTTCCTATAATCATGAATTCACCATTATGCATAATTCACTGATATTGAAATACTTATAAATAAATTGCAAACTTTTGCAACAATAACCAAATAGTGTAATTATTTATTAAAATAGTAATATTTGTTTTTTGCTTATTTTTTGGCACGGCTTTTGAATTATGTTATGCAAGCATACCAATAGATGTGCTATCCTACAAAAATTATAAATTGCATTTATACGATGAGATTTTTATTACGTGCCTTTCTAATGTTACTGAGTTTGCAAATTTTTGGACAAAATATTACCTCTCAAAACCTTAAAGTTGGTTTTAAATTTTCAGAGGGTTTTTCCAAAATTGTCCTGGATGGTAAATTTGGATACATCAATGAAAAAGGGGAACTCGCAATACCTTGTTTGTTTGATTATGCATCTGATTTCCAAAACAATCATGCTATTGTACGTTACAAAAACAAATACGGTATAATAAACGCAAATGGAACGCAGGTAGTAGATTTTGAATATGATCATATAGAGTCTTTTGTAGATGGTCTCGCACTTATTAAACTCAATAACAAGTACGGGTATGTGGATCTTACAGGTAGAGAAAAAATAAAGCCTACGTTTGATTATGCTAGCACATTCTCAGAAGGATTCGCTTCTTTCGAAAAAAATGGAAAGTTTGGACTTATAGACACAGAAGGTAAAGTAGTAATACCTGCACTATACGATTTTATTGGGTCTGTATCTCATGGTTTAGCTGTTGTAAAAACATACGAAAAATATGGTTACATCAATACAAAAGGTAAACTTATCATAGAGCCCAAATATGAAATGGCATCGGCATTTGTAGGTAAAGCTGCACAAATAAAGTATGCTGGACATTTTGGGTTAATCAATAAAAAGGGTCGAGTAACTGTGGCATCACAATACCAGTCTATAAACATAGTGAATGAAAATGCCGCTATTTTCGAGAAAAACGGAACGTTCGGTTTGATCAATATGAATGGAAAAGTTATAGCCTCAGGATATGACTACATGGAAAACCAAAATAGTGATTTTGTAAGTTTTCGCAAGAATGGCAAATGGGGCATACTGAATTCAAAAGGCAAATTAGTTTTACCAGCACTTTATGATAATATTGGAGCATTTACTGATGGGCTTGCGAAAGTTCAGATGGAGTCTAAATTTGGTTATATAAACGAAGAGGGCAAACTTCAATTGCCTATGGTATATGATTACGCAAGTGACTTTTCAAACGGTCTAAGTGCAGTAAAATCTAGAGACCAATATTATTTTATAGACAGTAAAGGCAAAGAAAAGATTGAGATTGTAGAGTCGAGCCTTCGCAAAGAGAAGTTAACTGTCGGTGACAACAAGCAGATGCTTCAGGTCAATGGACAACTTGTATCAAGAGCAGATGTTGATTAATATAGATTTTATGTGATTTCCTAACAATATAAACGGTGTTTTCCAAACTTATAAATTGCGAATCTAATTTTTCCTGGTAAATCAAAGTGAACTAAAGCGTGCCCAAACAGAACTACTACTAACTACACGAACTTATACTTTACCCAAAATACCTTTGTAGTTTCAAAACGACTAACGTGTTTTTCCTAAGAAAAAGAAAAGCTACTCAAATGAGTAGCTTTTTGATTTTTAAGATTGTCGTTTTTGCCTTAACTTTGTGTTCTGGATCATACAGCAGCTATTTTAACTCGGGATGTAGTTCAGTCCGGTAGAATCCACGTCTGGGGGGCGTGTGGTCGCAGGTTCAAATCCTGTCATCCCGACAATTATTATCAGTATTACCTCATGATACTTCTACAAATATCTATAAATTAACCGCTTATATATTTTTTATTTTCTCATTTTCTAATTAGTCCGATTTTTAATTCTAAATTACCTATTTTTGTAACGTGGATAAGATAAAATTAGAAATATTAGATGTATCACCAAGCCATCTACAATCAGGTTCTTTTACACTGGTTTTGGCTGAAACTCCAGGTGAAAGAAAGCTACCCATTATTATAGGTATGAGTGAAGCTCAGGCTATAGCTATTGAGCTAGAAAATGTCACCCCTACCCGACCACTTACGCACGATTTGTTCACCAATTTTGCTAGAGCTTTTGATTATTACGTAGAAGAAGTGCAAATAATGACCATATCTGAGGGCATTTTTTATACCAAAATCATCTGTACAGACGGTATTCGTCAAAAATCTATAGACGCCCGCCCTTCTGACGCTGTGGCTATAGCTTTGAAGTTTAAGGCACCTATATATACAAACGAAAAAGTCCTAAAAGAAGCGGGACTTACGCTTGGTGATTTAGAAGCAGAATCCGAGGAAATTGCCCAAGATATTGAAGTAGTTGATACAAATAAATCTGAAAAGAGCCTCACTGAGCTAAAAAAAGAACTTGACAAAGCTATTCAAAATGAAGAATATGAAAAGGCTGCGAAAATTCGAGATCAAATAGAAAAACGTAAGTAGAAGTATCCACTGAAAGTTTATACATGTTAGGTATACTCAAAAATTTCCTCCCAAGGCCTAGGTTAGTGCCCAATAAGATTCTAAAGTTTTTTTTCTTTTTAGACATCTTTGGATTTTTCCAGTTTGATCCCTTTGGAAACTCCTTGTTCCTTAGAAGGCTAATAATATTTGTTGCTGGCTGGCCAACCTATTGGAAAATAGCTGTGGCCAACAAGATGACAATTGAAGGTGGCGAGATCCTACAAGATCTACCGACCCATAATGTATTCTTTATATCAAACCACCAGACCTATTTTGCAGACGTAATATCGCTATACCATATTTTTTGCAATGCAAAATGGGGAATGAGTAGAAAACTATTTCCAATCTATTTGTTTTCCCCCCGTGCCTCGATGTTTTATATTGCGGCCAAAGAGACCATGCAATCCGGAATTATCCCTAAAATATTTAGCTTAGCGGGTTCTATTCTAGTCGAACGCAGCTGGAGAGCAGAAGGCAAACTTGTGCAACGAAATCTGGATACTTCTGCTGGGGAGAATGTAGGAATAGCACTTAAATACGGCTGGGTGATAAGTTTCCCTCAAGGCACTACCAGTCCCTATGCTCCTATTCGCAAAGGAACAGCACATATTATCGCTGAGAACAACCCTGTAGTAGTGCCTGTAGTAATAAATGGATTTAGAAGGGCATTTGACAAAAAAGGACTCAACTACAAAAGACGCAATACAAATCTTACTGTCAAGTTTAAGAAACCTATCTATTTCACAAAAGAAGATACGGTAGAAACAATAACCAAACGTATAGAAGAGATCATTGAGCAATCAATGCCAGAGCAAATCGCGGAATGGAATGCTTTGAAAGAACTAGCGAAGCAGGGAAATTAGGTTTTAGTATACAGTGGCTAGTCCATATTCGTTAGTTGGCGTTTCAAAAACGCAGAATAACTTTTACTATTGACTACAAGATTATTTACTTCAAAACTACTAAATATGTTAGCACTCAAAAACTAAGCACTATAATCTGTCATCCAGCATCCTGACGACTATTGACTTTAAGACTTTCGACTACTTTATATCATATCGAAAGATCTCATCGATTTTACTAAATTCGTTTGGTTTTATCTCAAAGACTTCGTTGATTAATCCTTGATTAAGATCTATAACCCAGCCATGGATGTGCGGAGCATTTTCCTCTTTCCACGCTTTTTGAATAATTGTAGTTTCAGCTACGTTTTTGACCTGCTCAATAACATTAAATTCTACAAGCGTATCAAACCGTTTTTGTTCGTCTTCGATAACTTCTAATTCTTTCTTATGCTTTACGATTACTTCTTTGATATTTCGTACCCATTTGTTTACTAAGCCCAAATCTGTATTACCCATAGCTCCTTTGATACCTCCGCAGTTGTAGTGACCAACAACCAAGATATGCTTTATTTTGAGATTCTCTACAGCATATTGAAGTACCGAAAGCATATTCAAATCGGTATGAACCACCATGTTAGCTATGTTTCTATGAACAAAAATTTGTCCGGGTTTTGTACCTGTAAGAAGCTCTGCGGGAGCCCTACTATCTGCACAGCCAATCCACAAAAACTCTGGATGCTGGCTTTTGGCTAATTCATGAAAATACTCCTTATCGCTGTCTATAATGCTAGAGGCCCATTCTTTATTGTTTTCAAGTAGTTTTAGGTATGATTCCATTCTATTATAGTTTAGTTTTAAAATGCGTTTTATTTTTTTCAAATCCTATAACTTCAACGTTTAAGTTGGATTTAAAGGATCCTTTTTGATAGTCTGTAACAGCCTCATATATGTCAAAATCGATATACTTTGCTTTTGAAGCATCGATTGTAACTTTACTGCCCTCTTGCACCAAAGACAGCTCTTCCATTATTTTGGCTCTGTTATAAAACAAAGCATCTTTTACAATATCAATTTTTAAATGACCTTTGGTTTTTGATACTACTACTGCCGACCTTAAATTATAATACATCACTACCCCTAGGCCAACCGTTAACCCTATCCCTATTCCAATTAACAAATCTGTAGCAACAATGGCTATTACTGTGATAATAAAAGGAATAAATTGTAATCCTCCTTCCTTAAAAATTGCTATAAAAGTACTTGGCTTTGCCAATTTATAACCTACTAAAATTAATACAGCAGCTAAAGCCGAAAGGGGAATTTTATTTAAAATTTGGGGAATAAAGGCCACACAACAAAGCAACAAAATACCATGAATGATAGCCGAAAACTTGGTTTTGGCTCCTGCAGATATATTAGCTGAACTCCTAACAATAACTTGAGTAATTGGCAAACCACCTATCATACCACTTACAATATTGCCTATACCTTGAGCAAAAAGCTCTTGACGTGTAGGCGTAATACTTGACTCAGGATCTAATTTGTCTGTAGCTTCAACACATAGCAAAGTTTCTACACTTCCAATACCTGCGATTATAGCACCTGTAAGCCATACTCTCCAATTGCTTAATGCATTGAAAGAAGGCATCGTAAACTGATCTAAAAAAGATTCAACACTAGAAGTAATCGGTATTTTAACTAAATGCTCTTGTTCAAGCACTTGTGGATAAAAAGACGTATAACAAATTCCAAAAATAACACAAAGCAAGGCAGCTGGTATCAAACCTAAAGGTTTTATTCTTTTTATAAATTTGGAATCCCATAAGATTAAAATAGTGAAACTAATAAAACTTACAAACACGGCATGAGTATTCATAAAGTTAAATACATTAAACAATTCCGTAATTGTATTTTCTCCGTCTTCTTGAAAAAACGAAAAATCACCCACATAATCTTTATCCACACCCATTGCATGGGGTATTTGCTTCATGATAATAATAATCCCAATGGCGGCTAACATACCCTTGATTACTGAAGAAGGGAAATAAAAGGCCATTTTGCCTGCTCCTACCATTCCAAGCAGAATCTGAAAAATACCCGATAAAACTACTGCTACCAAAAACCCTTCTAAACTACCAATAGAGACCATTGCACCTGCCACAATCGTAATCAAGCCCGCCGCAGGCCCGCTAACCCCTATTCTAGATTTACTGAGTGCCCCAACGGCAATACCACCAATAATCCCAGCGATCAAACCTGAAAATGGAGGCACTTTGGAAGCGACCGATATCCCCAAACACAAAGGAAGAGCAACAAAAAAAACGACGATTCCAGAAATAGTATCTTCCTTTAAATATCTCAACTGCATACGTTAAATAATAATGCTTGGATTGAATTAAAAATATAAATACAAATAAAGCATAAAATAGCTTATAAAAGGGATACAAATTA
>JBOFGX010000136.1:0-4612 GCA_051649345.1 Leadbetterella sp.
AATCATATAGGCACATTTACCTTGCCTAAGGCTGTTTTGGTTGATCCTCGATTTATACAAACTTTGATGTGGGAAGAGTTACGCTCAGGTTTTGCTGAAATCGCCAAGCATTGCCTCATCAAGGATCTTGCTATGTGGGATGTAATCAAAAAGATAGATTTAGACGATCAGGATTTTTCAGGATTAATTGAGCATTCCATCGCAATCAAAAAATCCATCGTGGATGAGGATTTTACAGAAAAAGGCCCTCGTAAAACCTTAAACTTTGGACATACATTGGGTCATGCTGTGGAGACCTACTATTTAGAAAATAAGCCCAAACGTATTCTTCACGGCGAAGGCGTTGCGGCTGGTATGATTATGGAGTCCTATATTTCGTACAAGAAAGGATTGCTTTCAGAAAGGGAGTTGATAGAAATTGAGGAGTTTTTGTTTTCTATCTATGGCAAAGTGAGAATAGAATCATCCGAAGTAGCTAATATTATTGCCCTTACCATTCAAGACAAAAAGAATGTAGGCAATTCAGTTCGAGGAGCTATCATTGATAAAATTGGAAGTTGTCTATATGATGTTCCGTTTAGTAAATCCGAAATGCGAGCAGCATTGGAATATTATATTGGGTGATCTATATATCTTTCACACAACGAAAACCCACATGAAATAGGCTCGTTTCGGGACTTGTACTCGACTTGCCTGAAACGCGATATCCATGGCACCAGCCAGGTTCACATAGGAAAGATCCTCCTCTTTCTATTTTATTGACCGAAAAGTCTTTGGGATCAAAGCCTTCTTTAAACAAGGCCATATAGTCAAATCTACGGCAGGCCGTCCATTGCCAAACATTGCCACACATATCGGTAAGACCAATTGGGGTTTTACCAAAAGCTCCCACGGGAGATGTTATTCTATAGGTGTCTTCGTTGGAGTTGCTTATCGGAAATTTTCCTTGCCAAATATTGGCTTTGTATTTTCCATTTTCGGTGATATTTTCGCCCCAAGGGTATTTTGATCGTGTGTTTTTTCCATTTCTTGCAGCATGTTCCCATTCAATTTCTGAAGGAAGTCGTTTTCCGGCCCATTTAGCATATGCGGTAGCATCATTCCAGGATACTTGTGTCACAGGATGATTATCGGGTGCTTTCGGAAATTTGGGTCCCATGGGATATTCCCAATTGGCACCGTCTTGTAGAATCCAAGCACCTCCCGTGGTTTCATCTATGATACCTGCATTTCCAAATTTTTGAGCTTCCGTGATGTACTTAGTAGCTTGAATGAATTTTCTAAACTCACGGACAGTTACTAGATTTTCATCCATAAAGAATGGTTTTAATCGAGCCCAAAACATAGGCCGTTCACCTTCAAAACCTCCTTCTGACCCAATTTGTACATTACCGCCTGGCACGGCAATCATTCCTTGTGGAGGAGTAGATGTGGGTAGTATATTGCTGGTATCACTCGGTTTATTTAGTCCTAAATACAAAAACGCATGTGGGAATCCAATGGAATCAAGAACTTGTGGATTGGGTTTGTCCAATATTTTTGCAACAGCCGTTGATTTTTTTGAATCTTCAGTAGGTTTATTTTGGCAGGAAAAAATGCCGAAGAGACAAATGAATAGAAGAAATTTCTGCAATTTTTTAAACTATTTAATACAAATATATTATTTTGATTTAGAAAATATAGATCATATGCTACTACAAGAAGAATACTATTTTTCAGATGGGTCTCTAAACCAATCGGCATACAGCGTGTAGTTGTTGGCTGTTCTTAGAAATACTTCCCCCGATTTTTCGTCCACATTTTTTAAATATCTTGCAGGATTGCCCACCCAAATAGTACCAGAGGGTATTTCTGTATTTTGTGTAACTACGGCTCCTGCACCAATGATTACGTTCTTGCCAATTTTTACTCCATCCATAATGATGGCACCCATACCAATCAATACTTCATCCTCAACGGTACAGCCGTGAAGAATGGCATTGTGTCCAATACTTACTCGATCTCCAATACGGGTTTCTGTTTTTTTGTAAGTACAATGGATCACTACACCGTCTTGGATATTTACGGTATGGCCAATACGTATTTTATTGACGTCTGCTCGAATGACGGCATTGAACCACACGGTACAGTCATTCCCCATGACTAAATCACCTACAAGGGTTGCGTTGGGTGCTATCCAACATCCATCACCGTAGCTAGGTGAGATTCCAAGTACGGGTAATAGCAACATGAAACTTATATTTTATTTTAAAAATTATTCTCGCCTTTTTCTTTTTTACCCAGCAAAACAGATCCTGCTATGGCTACTAAAAATAAGATAGAGATCAATTCAAAAGGCAACATATAATTGTTGTACAGAGTGTCGCCAAGGGTTTCGATAAGTCCAGTCTTGGAATTGTAGGTTGATGGATCCATTCTAGTAGAAGATGCTAGACGTATCGTTCCTACTAGTAAAAGGCCCAAAACACCGGCAGATACACCTGCCGCTACCATCGTACTCTTCTTGCTGAATTCGCTCGTTTCGTTTTTAAGATTCAAGAACATCAACACAAACAGGAAAAGAACCATAATGGCACCTGCATACACAATGATGTTTACTGCTGCTAAGAATTGGGCATTCAACAATACATATAATCCTGAAATCGAGAAAAACGTGAGTACAAGGTATAATACACTATGCATGGCGTTTTTGGATAAAACGGTTCCGATGGCTCCAAATAGTGTAAGTACAGATAAGACATAAAATACCCATTGAATGAGGGTGAAGTCTTTAATATTTTCTAACATATTCATGGTTTATACTTTTTGTTTTTTCCACATCTCTTGCATTTCTTCTTTTGTCCAAGCATCTCTGTGATAACGCTCGTTCATATCTTCTACAAGTTGATCTTTACCGTAAATTACCTGATCTCTCGATGTGAATACGGGTACAAATTTATCATGGCGTAGGTAAACAGCCTCTTTTGGACAGGCTTCTTCACAAAGTCCACAAAATATACAGCGAAGCATGTTTACCTCATACGAAGCAGCATACTTCTCTTCTCTATATAATTTTTCTTCACCTTTGACTCTCTCGGCTGCTACCATCGATATGGCTTCAGCAGGGCAAGCTACAGCACATAAACCGCAGGCTGTACAACGCTCACGGCCTTGGTCATCTCGCTTCAGAATATGGTGACCTCGAAATACAGGCCCCAAATATCTTTTTTGTTCTGGATAGCGAATGGTGGCTTTTTTTGAGAAAAAGTGTTTCAATGTTACACCCAAACCTTTCGCAATACCCGGCCAATAGGTTTCTTCCAATAAGCTTAAGTCTGATTTGTCTGTCTTCTTTGATCTATTCGTTAATTGCATAATCAGGTACTTTGAAGTTTAACTCTTTTCTTAAATAGGGGACCTACTAGGACATAAATCAATAAAATAGCTATAAATCCTATCCAGTTGGCAATGAGCGGTCTACCACTTAGTTCTGCCAAACATACCACAATAAGATTTAACATGGCTACGGGTAGCATCCATTTCCAAGCTAGATTCATCAATTGCTCATATTTGAATCTCGGAACTGTCCAACGTACCCACATAAACGTAAATATGAAGAAGAAGATTTTACCAATAAATACCAATGTACCAATAGCTGTAGAAACATTGATAGCCATTGCACCGCCTTTGCCCCACATATTTTCGGCCCAATTTTTTACAAAATCCATTCCAGGATAATTGAATCCTCCCAAGAACAAACACGCTAAAATTGCGGATGAAACAAACATATTGACATATTCTGAAAATAGGTATAATCCCAATTTCATTGAGCCATATTCGGTATGGTATCCTGCTACAAGCTCATTTTCGGATTCGGGTAAGTCGAAGGGTGTACGATTACACTCCGCCAAAGAGCAGGTATAAAACAATAAGAACCCCAAAGGCTGGTAAAAAATGTTCCAATCGATTCCGTGTTGTGACTTTACGATTGAGCGTATTGATAATGATTCTGTCATAACGATAATAGCAATTAAGGAAATACCCATAGCTAACTCGTATGAAATCGTTTGAGAAGCCGCTCTAATCGCTCCGTACAAACTGTACTTATTATTGGATGCCCATCCTCCGATTAGGATTCCATATACACCCAAGGAAACAATACCAAATACCCATAAAACGCCAATGTTAACGTCCATGCCTTGTACATCAATTAGATGACCTTTCACGCTGATTACATCTCCAAAAGGGATTACAGCAGAACTCATTAGTGCCGTTACCATGGCTAAGCCCGGACCTAAAATAAATAGCCATTTATCGGCTAAGGTTGGAATGAAATCTTCTTTAAAAAAGAGCTTTCCTGCATCCGCAAGAGGTTGCAATAATCCAAAAGGACCTGCTCTGTCTGGACCTACACGGTCTTGAAACCATGCAGCAAAAACCCTTTCGAAATAGGTCTCATACGCAGCAATACCCAAACTTATGGCAAAAATTACCAGTATGATTATGGCTTTGGTGAGAATAACTATATCCATAATGTATGCGTCTATTTTAGGTTAAACTGTTTATTTTTAGTCATCAAAGCCTTGTAGTCGTCTGATTGCTTTACGTCATCAAGATTTTTGTGATGCGGTCT
>JBOFGX010000137.1:0-7430 GCA_051649345.1 Leadbetterella sp.
GCTCTCATAGGCAAACCTGTGATTGTAGGAGGAGCCAACGACCGCTCTGTTGTGGCGGCCTGTAGCTACGAAACACGTATCTTTGGCGTGCATTCAGCGATGCCGTCTAGTTTGGCTCGTAGGCTCTGTCCCGATGCTATATGGGTACGCAGCGACTACGACATATACGCACACTACTCACGCATGGTCACTCAGATTATGGAAGAGCGACTCCCTATCCTCGAAAAAGCGTCTATTGACGAATTCTATGCCGACTTATCGGGCATGGACAAGTTTATGGGAAACACATACAAGTACGCTACTGAACTCCGCAAAAAAATCACCCTAGAAACAGGCCTACAACTGTCCTTTGGCATGAGCACAGGCAAGACCGTATCCAAAGTCGCCACAAACGAGGCCAAACCCGCTGGTCAAATGCTTATACCTTCTGGACAAGAGAGGAGTTTCCTACACCCTTTATCCATAGAGAAAATGCCCTTCATAGGTAAAATGACAGCACAAAAACTACGGAACATGGGCATTACATCCATCGGTCTTATGGCACAAATGCCCCTTAGAATGATAGAGGCGGTCTTTGGGCAAAACGGCATCCATCTGTGGCAGCACGCCAACGGTGTAGACCACAGCCCTGTGGTGGTTTATAGCGAACAAAAGTCCATGTCGAAAGAAATCACGTTCGATAGGGATACGACCGATATTGCCTTACTAAAGAGTGTTGTGAGTAAGATGGTGGAAGACCTCTGCTTAGAACTCCGTCAAAAAAATCGCTGTACAGGGCAAATCAGCGTAAAAATACGCTATTCCACATTCGAGACCTACACACGACAAATGGCCATCCCTATTACAGCACACGATGATGTGATACAAGAAAAAGCCCTACAAATCTTTGAGAAACTCTATGAACGCCGACTGCTCATCCGCCTAGTCGGTGTAAAGTTTAGCAAACTGATACCTGGATACAGCCAAATACGACTTTTTGACAACTCCGAACGCCGCTCTGATCTCTATCAGGCCATGGACAAAATTCGCCACAAACACGGACACAAAGCCGTAATGCAAGCCTACGGCATACAACTCTACGAAGCCAGAAAAGTACCCCTCGTTGCAGAAACTGGAGGATTACCCGCACACCTCCTCAAACGCCTGTATGCGTATGAGGCATAGGCTGTAAGACACTGATAATATACCTTTTGAAGAAATTAAAACTCAAATACTCTTTTGTACTACAGACATAAAATTGTATTATTGTTAAAAATAACAGCAACCAAATTACCCCTCAATCGAATATTTATTAAAAACCTCTAAAGAATAAATAGTTTTTATGAACACAAACGGAAATATACAAATGGCTTTTATCTGCAACCAAAATTGGGATAAAATGTATCCTACAGAACGAGGTCGATTTTGTGATTTTTGCAGTAAAGAAGTCTTTGATTATACAAAACTCCCAAAGGAAGATATACATAATTTAAATAAAACGGAAAATACGGATTTGTGTGGTAGATTTACAATTGAACAAATTGACGATTCCATCATCAAGCCTATTGAGTTCCCTCGTTATATAAAATTTGGGACGTTCGTTTCTTCTTTATTTTTTATATTTACAAGTAAAACCTCTTTTAGTCAAAGTAAAAATGAAATCAAGATAGAACAATTGGATTCTAAAAATAGTATCAAGAGTGATTCTATAACGAAAACTGACTGTAATAAACTTTGTACTTCACATGACGAGGAAATGGTATTTGAAACATTACCAAGACGACAAAATAAAAAATATTATTGGAGCAAAAGATTCCCATTTATCAAACGTCGTCCAGTATTTCTTGGGGGGAAATATTTTTAGGGATGCTAAATCCTCCGAGTGAATCCACGTGGGCTTTAAGCCTTTAAGTTGGGCTCAACTCTCAGCACTTATCTGATATTTATACATCTAACTTAATACACCATTACCATATTATTTTTCAGCCGAGTAACGTTAATAACATAACTTCCTATCAAACACATATACCTGACCGAAAAGTACAATGCGTTTTATACTATTATGTATCCTTCCTGTAATCAGTTTTGCACAACAAAGTTCGTTTCGACGATGCGATAGCTTACTTGTCGAACAGTGGCCCAATCATTATTTTACTTTCAAAGCCAAATACCCTCTTTCCTCTGAAACACTCGCAGAAAATATAAACGCAATACTCAACTATAAGCCTCAAAACATCAATGGATTTATTACTGTACGTTTCTTAGTCAATTGTGCAAGGCAAACTGGAGAGCATGAAATTTATCAAATTGATACCCATTATCAACAGACAGTTTTTGATCCGAAATATGTCGATCAAATACTACACTTTGTAAAAAGCCTACAAGATTGGAAACTGGGAATTCATAAAGAAAAAACATATGACTATTACGCATATCTTACATTCAAAATTGAGCAAGGATTTGTTAAGGAAGTTGTGCCTTAACGTACTATTGATACACCTTTCGTTTCTAGGATGGGGACAAACAATCGTCAAAGACAAAGAGTATTATATCGATACTGCAACGAGGTATTATCATCAAACTTCGGAAGAATATAGAATCTACCTCGATTCTGCACTGGCACTACATCCTAATGACGCAGAGTTATGGAGAGGAAAAGCAACTTCTTATTTTAAAGCAGGGCAACTGATGTCGGCAATAAAATGTATCAACAAGGCAGTAGAACTAGACACATTGACTTGGATGGGGTATCGAGGATTTATGAAATGTATCTTCATGAAAGACTACAGAAACGCCATTATTGACTTAAAATACATGTACCAAAAACGACCGCTTGAACACCAAATGGATCACAGCTACCCGTTTTGGATAGGACTTAGTTATTTGAAGCTTAAACAACTGGATTCAGCAGACCATTACCTATCGCTTCCTACCAATCAGAGCCTTACAGCAGGGAAAGAATCTGTACATTATGTCAATTGGTTCTACAAAGGCTTAACGAAATACTTTCAGGAGGACTTTGAAAAAGCTTCAAAGTTTCTAGAAAATGCCACTATAGAAAACTCACATTTCCCAGATGCTCAATTTTACCTAGCCAAGACATTATTGAAGCAAAAAAAAAGAAGCAAAAAAATTATTATTTGACGCCAAAAATAACATACTTAATGGTTACAAGATGAACGAGGACAATGAGATATATGCAAACTATCCCTACCAGATTACGCTATTTGAAATAGAGAAGGCCTTACAAAGCGATTAAAAGAAATGCTATAAGCTGTAGACAATAGGCTTTATGCTTTTTTAGTAGTCAACCATATTTTGGCATAGACCATAGACAACTTCCTAACCACTATTAACTAACAGACTACCGACTAAACCCCTCAACACTCAGCACTCCTCCTCCTCCCCTGACGACTATCGACTAATCAACTAACGACTATCAGACCTTATAACTCCTATGTGCATCCAACTTCAAGAAAATAAAAAGAAGTAGCGTAAACGATAATAAAGAAGACCCTCCGTAACTGATAAAGGGCAATGGAATACCGATAATCGGCATCAATCCTATGGTCATACCAATATTGGCCAAGAAGTGGAAAAACAAGAAACTGACGACCCCATATCCATAAATTCTAGCAAACTTATTTTTTTGCTTTTCAGCCAGATTTATAATCCTTATAAACAGCACCAAATATAAAAGTATAACGAACGTGGTCCCAACAAAACCCCACTCTTCACCTACAGTACAGAAGATAAAATCAGTAGATTGCTCAGGAATAAAATCGCCCTTGGTTTGTGTTCCTAAAAGATAGCCTTTACCCATAAATCCCCCTGAACCTATCGCCAATTTAGATTGTGTTACGTTCCAACCTACACCCAAGGGATCCACATCTGGATTTTGCCAAACCTTGATCCGATTCGCTTGGTGTTTTTTAAGAACATTGTCGACCGCAAATTTGAAAGAACCCACAAACATAGCTGCAATACATAAAACACCTATCATTCTTTGCATATTCTGAGTCGTTCGTTCATATCTTTTCAAAAACAAATACCAAGTACAAACCCCTAAAGTTGCAAGTCCCATAAAAACCCAATACCATTCAAAACTTAACGTAATGTAGGATAAAACAATTGCTATGATTAATAATGCAGGAAATACACCTGAGAGTCCTTCTCTGTAAAGTAATATCAACAAAGCTCCAAAAGTCAATGCTTGACCTGTTTCAGACTCTGCAATAATACAGATTGCGGGCAAGAATGCAATACCCATTGCCCGTATCGCGTACTTCATCTTAGAAATGTTTACTGTTGGTGTACTTAGGTACTTAGCTAGCATTAAAACAGTAAAAGTTTTAGCAAATTCAGCAGGCTGCAAATTGAATCCCCCACCTAGCTTTATCCATGAACGAGAACCTTTTATCTCTGTACTAATAAATATAGTAAGTATGAGCAGTCCTATCCAACCAATATAGAGAATGGGTGCAAAAGAATCGAACACCTTGACATCTACATATAAAATAACTAAAATTAGAATAGCACTACACCCTACAAAAATAAGCTGCTTGCCTGGATTGAAATCTTTACTTAGAAAATTGATATGTTTATCAGGTGAATATACCGCCGCATAAATATTCAATACGCCTATTGTTACCAATAAGATATAGATCCAGACAATCGTCCAATCTATTCCCTGCTTGATATTTATTTCTTTTGCCATAAATAGATTTTTTAACGTTTAATGGGTGGTTTAGCTGGAGTTGTAGGCACAGGTTTGGAACCTGATTTTTCTAGCTTTTTGAGTTCTTCAGCTTCGCTAGTGGTACTCTTAGGACCACCAGCAGCAGCTACAGTAGTATATGACCGTTTGGCGATTTCGTTTTTATAGGCTTGACGCGATGTTTTCCCTTTGAGATACTGCTCCATCATTAGCCCTGCAATTGGAGCGGAAGCTGTACCTCCATAACCTGCATTTTCTACTACTACAGCTATGGCTATTTTAGGATTTACTCGAGGGGCAAAAGCTATAAAAATCGCATGATCTTTTCCCTTTGCATTTTGTGAAGTACCTGTTTTACCACAGACCTCTATTCCTTCAATAATGGCAGCTCTACCTGTTCCTTCTTTTACGACAAGGTTCATCCCTTCAACTATATGCTCAAAGTGCCTGGGATCTATCCCTGTATCATTTTTTTGGATTTCAATAACCTTATTTTTAGTCTTCGGAGTTCCTATGGCTTTTATCATGTTTGGGGTAAACCAATGCCCTCTATTGGCTAATGTAGCAGATAAATTGGCCAATTTCAATACATTTACGCCCAATTCTCCTTCTCCAATACTAACAGAGTAAATATTAGAAAACTTCCATTGCTCTTTGCCATATACCTTGTCATATCTTTCCACATTTGGAAGTAAACCTTTGGTTTCTGATGGAAGATCTATTCCTAATTTTTTCCCAAATCCAAAACGCGAGACTATCTCTTCCCATGTTTTCAAGCCTTTACGAGCATTTTGAAAAGGTGAGGTTTCAGAATTGTTCCCAATAATTTTCCTAAACACGTTGTAAAAATAGGGGTTACTGGAAAGTTTGATCGCTGTATACAAATTGGCTGCCTCCCCTGGTCCACTGTGAAATACAAACATACTGGGCGTTCCCGAAAAAGAAGTTTTGGGATCGATTACTCCCATATGCAGCCCTATCGAACCCTGCACGAGCTTGAAGGTAGAACCTGGACGATAAAATGCTGATATGGGTCTGTTATTAAGCGGTCTATCCGGATTTACAGCTAGTTTTGAATAATTTTTGGAGAATTGCTTTCCTGACAATAACACAGGATCGTATGTAGGATAAGAACCCATAGCAATAATTCCACCCGTAGATGGATCTATGGCAACTACAGCCCCTGTCTTGCCTTGAAACAAAGTATCGGCCAACTGCTGGGTTGGTAGATCAATAGACGTGTATAGATTTGAGCCAATAACGGCTACAGTATCAAACTTGCCACTATTATATTGTCCTTTTACCTCTCCATGTACATTTTGAAGTGTAAATTTTACCCCTCGTGTTCCACGCAATTCGTTTTCATAATATTTCTCAATTCCAGATAACCCTATATAATCACCTTTCCTATAATATTCAGTTTCTTGATTTTCAAACATTTTCTTTGGTATTTCACCAATATACCCTAATGCATTGGCCATAGTATGACCTGGATACTTTCTATAAAACGACTGCTCAAACATAAACCCAGGATAGTGAATCATGGCATCAATCACACTGGCATAATCATCTTTGCTTAGCTGTCGCAAGAATAATGAAGGTTTGACTTTGTTATATTCCCAAGCAACCTTGTATGTACTATCAAAAAAAACTCTTGTTATCTTAAAAAGGGAACAAAAAGCGTCTTTGTTCATACTTGCTGTATCCACTTTATTTGGAACCACGTACATATCGTACACTTCTTCATTAGATACAATGAGTCGGTTATTCCTATCATATATTTGACCTCTCAAGGGAATATTCACTTCTCTCTTAATTGAGTTTAGTGCTCCTAATGAACGATACTTACTATCAATGATTTGTAAATAAAAAAGGCGGACAATATATAGTCCACCGATAATGTACATAAACAGGATAATATTGGTTCTCTGCTTGTCTAACATGGAGGCGTTTACTTCTTCACTAATTCATCCACAATACCAATTTGGGATATTAATTACAAAGGTCAGAAATTATTTAGTTTTTTGAGATTTTTAGAAAGAAAAAGTTTTTGAACTAAACGTCAGTGGTAAAACTTAATTTTCCTCGCGGCAAAAAAACACATTCTGAGAAGAATAAGACCGTGTCTAAATCTCGAAATATTGGTCGTCCCATAGGTTCTGTCTCTATAACGTATTGGGATCTCTGCTGTCTTAAGGTTCAATTTATAAGCACCAAAAATCAAATCATAATCTCCAAATGGATCAAAATCTCCATAAAATGATCTGTTTTTTACAAGCTTGAGATAATCTGTTCTAAACATTACTTTGGTTCCACAAAGAGTATCTTTATAGGGTCTATCCAAGAGCCAAGAAAATACTATACTGAAAAACTTATTACCAAGTAAGTTCAAAAAACGCATAGCTTGAGATTCCATTTGATACACCAATCTACACCCATTAATAAAATCACCCGTACCTGACGCAATGGCATTATAAAATTTAGGCAAATCCTCAAGGGGAACTGTCAAATCAGCATCCAATATCATCAAGATATCACCTGTAGCATGCTTATAGCCTTCAATTACGGCATCATTCTTACCTTTGCCTGGTTGCTGATAAATCTTAATATCCCATTTGTCTTGATATTCTTCTCGAGCCTTTTGAATGGTTTCCCAAGTATCATCAGTGGAGTTCCCTTCTACAAAAATGATTTCTTGATGCTTTCCAAATGCGGGCATTCGTTCTAACGCATT
>JBOFGX010000138.1:0-2563 GCA_051649345.1 Leadbetterella sp.
AAACAGTTTAGCGGACATAGCCAACCTGCAGGACAAAATGTTAGAAAAAGCCATTGGGAACTAAAATTGACTGCACCAATAACTAAGCATTCCCCGAAGGATCGGGGGTACTCAGTACCCATAATGAATGCCCTGTTGAACTCGTCTAAGGACGAACTTAATCTTCGATAATTTTTACCAAATCAGAGACCTACGGTACTGATTTTCAAATAAATATCACCATACCCAGTCTATCCCTTTTTTTAGAAATCCCAGGGTCTTTTCTTCCTCTGAACCACTAATGGGTTTATAGTCATATTCCCAATTGGCTACAGGTGGTAAACTCATGAGTATGGATTCTGTTCTTCCTCCAGTTTCGAGTCCAAACTTGGTTCCTCTATCCCAGGCCAAATTAAATTCTACATATCTTCCTCTCCGTAAAAACTGCCATTTTTTATGATTTTCGGTAAAAGGTAGGTGGCAATTTTTACGCATAAAATAAGTATAAATACCTAAAAATGAATTGCCAACAGATTGCATAAAATCAAATATCTGCTCTTTGGAAACCTCTGCATTTTCTTTTAATTGATCATAGAAAATACCGCCAACGCCACGCGTTTCGCTTCTGTGTGGGATATAAAAATACGCATCTGCCCATTTTTTGAATTGGGAATAGTAATCCGTATGGTGTGAATCACATACATTTTTTAGTTGTGTATGAAACCATCGAGCATCTTCTTCTACCACATAATGCGGTGTAAGGTCAATACCTCCTCCAAACCAATAGACACCGTTTGCCATTTCGAAATAGCGTATATTCATGTGAATAATGGGTACCATGGGATTGTGCGGATGCAAAACAATACTAACACCCGTAGCAAAAAAGTCTGTATCTTCTTGTATTTGCAGTTGTTTTTTAAGACTATCAGAAACAGGTCCTGATACGGCCGAAAAATTTACACCCCCCTTTTCGATGATATTACCGTTTTGAATAATTCGAGAGCGACCGCCTCCTCCTGTGTGATGTTGCCATAAATCTTCGTGAAATTTCGCCTTTCCATCCGCTTGTTCCAATCCCCTGCAAATAGTGTCCTGTAGAGACTTAAGGTACGATTCTATTTCATTTTTTTTGGGCATATCACTTATTTTCTCTGCAAAAATAAAAGAAAATAAACCCCTCAGAAACAAAAACGAAAGATTGTTATGCTTTCAATGCAGCGGTGATTTTGGGAAGTACCTCAAACACGTCTCCAACGATCCCATAATCTGCAGATTTGAAAAAGGGAGCTTCTGGGTCTTTGTTGATTACGACTATTACACGAGAAGAATTTACCCCTGCCAAATGCTGTATAGCCCCAGAAATACCACAAGCAATGTACAAATTAGGAGAGACCTTAACACCCGTTTGTCCAACATGCTCATGATGCGGCCGCCAATCCAAATCCGAAACCGGTTTGGAACATGCCGTAGCTGCACCCAAGACATTGGCAAGCTCTTCTAAAGGAGCCCAACGATCGGGACCTTGCATACCGCGACCTCCAGAAACCACGATACTGGCCTCGGGGAGAGAGATAGCCGAAGACGCTTTTTGAACTTCTAAGCTCTGTGATAAACCTCGTTTTTCTGATATATTGACTTCTAGTTTCGTCACAGAACACGTTTTTGAAAACGCGTTGAATTCAGATGCATTTTTTTTGACAGATATAAACTTCTTCTCTGATTGAATCTCAGTTGTGGCAAATGCCTTTCCGCTATAAATACTCCTCTGAACAACAAACGGAGAACTAGACAAGGGAAGTTGTGTAACATTAGCAACAAACGTAGATGCCGATTTGGCAGCTGTTCTAGCCAGTACACTTTCTAGAAACGGTGACCTCGCACATAATATAACTTCGGCGTTTATTTTAGTTACGAGTTCATATAATACTTGACTAGCAGCATATGAATTTTGAAATTGTTCCTCAAAAACATGTACCTCCTCTGCTCCATATTTACCTAAATCTTGGCTTGAAAGATCATTAACTGAAGCCTGAACAAGGACTGACACTTTGCTAACTCCAGATATTTGAGAGGCAAAATTGATAACCTCCAGAGAAGATCCTTTTATTGTATGATCGGCCATTTCGACCAACACGACTGCATTCATTGTTTTACTTGTTTATGGTTGTATGATTAAATGACTTTGGCTTCTGTTTTCAGTAAATGCACCAGCTGCTCTGCCTGATCCGCCGGTATCATTTTGCAAGCTCCTTTGGGTGCTGGAGATTCGTAAGCGTTAATCTTGGAATGCACAGACGAAGTAGCTGCAACCACCACAATAGGCTTGGTTTTGGCTGCCATAATACCTCTCATGCCTGCAATTTTCCATTCAGCGATAGGTTCTTGGCATCCTAATACGAGTGGAAGTGTGGCTGAAATCAATTCTTTTCCTCCATCGATTTCAACAGCTATTTTAGCTTGATTACCTTCAATATCTAGTTTCATCACTGGAGAAAAAGATGCTATACCTAGCAACTCACCGACCATACCATGCACAACGCCCGTGTTGAAATCCGTTGTTTCTCTTCCCATCATAATGAGATCA
>JBOFGX010000139.1:0-21119 GCA_051649345.1 Leadbetterella sp.
ACTACTCCAACTAGAATCAATAAAGATGTACCACCGAAGAAGGAAGCAAATCCCTGTTGAATACCAAAATAAGACGCGAACATAGGTAAAATAGCTATTACACCTAATAATACCGCTCCTGGCAACGTAATTCTATCTAAAACATTAGCAACAAAATCCGAAGTGTCTTGCCCTGGTTTAACCCCTGGTACAAACCCTCCTCCTCTTTTCATATCATCTGAAATTTGATTGGGATTTACGGATATTGCTGTATAGAAAAAAGTAAATGCAATTATCAATATAAAGAACAATACATTATACTGCCACGAAGCTGGATTATTCATAACAACGGCTATGTTGGCTGCAGTTTCACTCTTCTTCTCCATTAAACTCGCAATAAAACCTGGAATAAACATGATTGCCTGACCAAATATAATAGGCATTACCCCCGACATATTTAACTTTAGAGGCAAAAACTGACGTTGTCCTGTAGCTACTTTATTTCCTACAACTTGACTTGCGTACTGTACAGGAATTCTTCTTGTCGCCTGTGTAATTGCTACTGCAAACATGATAACTAAAAAGAAAACTACTATCTCAATTACAAACCACAAAACACCACCTCCTGTACTTCTCGAGGTAAACTCCTGAAAAATTGAAGCTGGAAATCTTGAAACAATACCAATCATTATGATCATTGAAATACCATTCCCTATACCCTTCTCTGTAATTCTTTCACCCAACCACATAGCCATCATAGTACCAGAAACTATCAACAATACCCCTGAAATATAAAACAGAGTGTGATCTATTGTAACTAGATTCTTGTTTACTAGCTCTGCACTTAGGTAAGCTACAGATTGAGCACCAGTAAAGGCAATCGTTAACCAACGAGTAATTTGGTTAAGCTTACGTCTTCCTGATTCCCCTTCCTTCTGCAATTTAGAAAAGTAAGGAAGAGCTAAACCAAGCAATTGAACTGCTATAGAGGCTGATATATAAGGCATTATACCTAATGCCATTATAGAAGCTTGACTAAAAGCACCTCCTACAAACGTATCTAACAGTCCCAACAGGCCACCCCTATCCTCAGCATTTGCATTGGCTTCGTTCAAAGCCGCCACATCTATTCCTGGAAGAGAAACATGCGATCCAATTCTATAAACTACAATGATTAACAGCGTTGTTAAGATTCTATTTCTTAACTCCTCTATTGACCAGATATTTTTAAGGGTTGTTATAAATTTGTTCATAGGAATATATTATTCTGGACGTCCTCCAGACAATTTATCTTGTAGTTCTTTTAATTCATCCATTTTACCATCAGCTGCTAGTTGAGCTTGCTGCGGCCAAGTGGTTGGATTGTGCGAAGCATATCTGCTACCCGCCTCTGTTAAAATAGCTTGTAGCTTCTCTACCGTTGTCTCAGCCAACTGAGCAAACGTAACAACTCCCGCTGTATTTAAGATTTCAGCTATTTTTGGACCTATACCTTCTATTAACTTAAGATCATCACCAGCAGAAGACTTAGTTGCCTTTTTAGGTGCCACATCTTCTTTTGGAGCTTCCACTTCTGTGGGTACAACTTCCACTTTATCCTCTACAACTACTTGCTTTTCCACTTTAGGAACTTCAATCTTCACGGTTGTTTCATTGGCTTCCAAAACTTTGTCAGAACCTAAAACTATAGCTTTACCACCTTTCGTTGCAATAGCATTAACTGCAGATTGAGAAAACGCATGAGCTGTAATAGTAACTTTAGCGTTTAGTTCACCTCTACCTAAGATTTTTACTAAATCTGTTTTACCAATCAACCCATTCTCCTTCAAGTAAGCAATATCAATAACATTTGCCCCTTTCTTGTCAACTAGAGATTGTATGGCGTCTAAGTTAATAGCCTTATACTCTACTCTATTTATATTATTAAAACCAAATTTTGGCACACGTCTTTGTAATGGCATCTGACCACCTTCAAAACCACGCTTTGCACTATACCCTGAACGAGACTTTGCACCTTTGTGACCTCTCTTGGCAGTGCCACCTCCACCAGAACCTTGACCTCTACCTACTCTTTCGTTATTTCTAACTGAACCTTTTGACGGCTGTAATAATTCTAATTTCATTTTTTAAAAATTTACGCAGCTTGAAGCTACTCGGTTTTCCCTGTTATTAAATTATATATTTTCTATAGAAATAAGGTGATTTACCTTACGTAACATACCTGAAATAGCAGGATTCACACTAACTTCTACAGATCTTCCAATTTTCCCCAAACCTAGGGCTTTCATCGTAGATTTCTGATCAATCGGACGAGAGATCAAGCTTCTAGTTTGAGTTATTTTAACTTTTGACATTTTACTGTACTATTTACAATTATCCGTTAAATACTTTGCTTAACTTTATTCCTCTTTGAGCAGCTACTTCATGAGGAGCTCTCATATTCTGAAGGGCACTTATCGTTGCCTTAACCACATTATGGGGATTTGAAGAACCTTTCGATTTTGCTAATACATTGTGAACACCAGCAGCCTCCAATACTGCACGCATGGCACCACCAGCTATAACCCCTGTACCAGGAGCAGCAGGTTTAACAAACACAAAACCACCTGAAAACTTACCTTCAATTTCATGCGGAACAGTACCATTGATAATGGGTACGTTCACGAGATTTTTTCTTGCATCTTCAATAGCCTTGGATATAGCGTCTGTAACTTCGTTTGCCTTTCCCAAACCCTGACCTACAGCACCTTGTCCGTCGCCCAATACTACAATGGCAGAGAAACTGAATCTACGACCCCCTTTTACTACTTTAGCAACACGATTGATGGCTACTACTCTTTCTTTGAGTTCGGCTTCGTTTACTTTTAATGCTTTCATTTAATAAATATTAGAAATTTAAACCCGCCTCTCTAGCACCATCAGCCAAAGATTTGATATTACCATGATACAAATAACCGCTTCTATCGAAAACACACGTAGTGATTCCAGCTTGACTTGCTTTTTTCGCAATATCAGAACCTACCTGTTTTGAATTTCCGATGTTTACAGATTTCAATCCCAATTGCTTGCATGATGAAGACACTATAGTTTTACCTGTAAGATCATCTACTAATTGGGCATATATACCTGTGTTGCTTCTGAATACAGAAAGTCTTGGACGGCTTTCCGTACCATTAACTTTCTTTCTAATTCTCCACTTTATTTTTTGTCTTCTTTCAGACTTAACATTTGACATTTTTGTAATCTTTAGAATTTAGAATTATTTCTTACCAGCAGTTTTACCAGCTTTCTTACGTATAACTTCACCTGCAAACTTGATACCTTTACCTTTGTATGGTTCAGATTTACGAAGCGACTTAAGCTTTGCTGCAACCAAGCCAATAAGCTGCTTGTCTATACCTTCTAAAATGATAACAGGGTTTTTACCTTTTTCCATTTTAGTCTCTACTTTGAGCTCTTTAGGAGCCACAAAGAAGATGTTGTGAGAATAACCCAGAGACATATCAATGATATTACCATTGTTGGTAGCTTTATATCCTACACCAACAAGTTCTAACTCTTTCTTATATCCTTCTGAAACTCCAAAAACTAAATTTGCTAGTAATGAACGATACAAACCATGAAATGCTTTGTGTCTTTTTTGCTCCGATGGACGAGTAACGATTAACTGCCCTTCTTCTACTGATACAGAAATATCAGCATCCACCTGTTGTGAAAGTTTTCCCTTAGGCCCCGATACCGTAACAAGATTGCTTGAATCTATATCCACGGTAACACCTGCAGGTAAATTGATCGGTTTTTTTCCTATTCTTGACATTATAAAAAGTTTAAGGCTCTCATTAAAAGAGCGGTCAACATAAAAAAATTAATATACGTAACATAAAACTTCACCACCAACATTTAGCGTACGTGCTTCTTTGTCTGTGATAATACCTTTCGAAGTCGAAATAATGGCAACACCAAGTCCATTCAATACACGTGGAAGCTCTGATGCCTTCACATACTTACGTAAACCTGGCTTAGAAACTCTTGATAAGTTTACTATGGCCGATTTTTTTGTTAATGGATTGTATTTCAAGGCTATCTTAATAACACCTTGAAGTGAGTCATCTTCAAACTTAAATGAAGCGATATAGCCTTTGTCATATAACAAAGCTGTTAACTCTTTTTTGAGGTTAGACGCAGGAATTTCAACCACTCTGTGTCTTGCTCTTATAGCATTTCTGATTCTTGTTAAAAAATCTGCTATTGGATCCGTTGTAATCATTTGTTTTATAAATTTTGGATACCTAGCCTACATCAAACAGTATCGTGAGCACGACTTATTTGATTGGGCTGCAAAGATAGTAAAATATTTTTAATTAAAAAACTACCAAGATGATTTAGTCACACCTGGAATAAATCCTGAACTGGCCATTTCGCGGAAAGTCACACGGTTAATACCAAACTTTCTCATATAACCTTTAGGTCTACCCGTGAGCTTACATCTATTATGTAATCGTACAGGAGAAGAATTTTTAGGAAGTGCATCAAGACCTTTCCAGTCCTCAGCCGCTTTAAGAGCAGCTCTTTTCGTAGCAAACTTTGCTACTAACCTTTCTCTTTTTCTCTCTCTTGCTTTTATTGACTCTTTTGCCATTATCTATGATATTCTATTACTTATTATTATTTACGAAAGGCATTCCCATAGCTTTCAGAAGTTCGTAAGCTTCCGCATCCGTCTTAGCACTTGTCACAAATGTGATGTCCATGCCTTGAATTTTGCTGATTTTATCAATTGAAATTTCAGGAAAAATGATTTGCTCAGTAACACCAAATGTATAATTACCTCTACCATCAAATCCCTTATCACTTATACCTTTGAAATCACGTACACGAGGAAGGGCTACTGCCGTAAGTCTATCTAAAAATTCAAACATTACGTTTGAACGTAGTGTAACTTTAGCACCAATTGGCATGTTCTCTCTCAATTTAAAGTTAGAAACAGCCTTTTTTGAAATAGTTGCTACTGCTCTCTGACCTGTAATAGTTGAAAGCTCATCAACACTATTATCTACTAATTTTTTATCGCCTGTAGCAGCTCCAACACCTCTATTAACTACTATTTTGAGTAGTTTAGGAACTTGCATACTCGACTTATAGTTGAATTTCTCCTGAAGAACAGGAACAACATCCTTATTATAAAATTCTTTTAATCTTGCCATTGTATTATTTATTAGTGGATTTCCGACCCACAGATATATATTATATAAACTTACCTGATGATTTAGAAAACCTCTGAAGCTTGCCAGCATCATTCAATTTTCTACCCGTACGTGTTGGCTTTCCTGTAGAAGGATCATTGACCATAACGTTACTAATGTGAACTGAACCTTCAAGCTCCTTAATTTCACCTTGAGGACTTTGTGCAGACGGTTTAATATGTTTCTTTATCATACTAAGACCTTCTATTCTCACTCGGTTCTTTTTTACGAGTACTTCAATTACTTTCCCCGATTTACCTTTTGAGTTTCCCGCTATTACAGTAACCTGATCTCCAGTCTTAACATGAAGCTTAGGTTGCTTATTAAATTTTCTTTCCATTTTTTCTGAAACTTACTGTACTTTAAAAAATTATAAAACCTCTGGGGCAAGAGAAACAATTTTCATAAACTGCTTTTCTCTTAACTCTCTAGCAACTGGTCCGAAGATACGTGTGCCACGAGGCTCATTTTGGTTATTTAAAAGAACTACAGCATTTTCTTCAAAACGGATATACGATCCATCTTTTCTGCGTACTTCTTTCTTTGTTCTTACAACTACTGCTTTCGAAACAGTGCCTTTTTTCATGTTTGAAGAGGAAAGGGCAGACTTAACAGTTACTACCACTTTATCACCGATGGAAGCATACCGTTTCTTGGTACCTCCTAAAACTCGGATCACCAATACCTCTTTAGCACCACTATTGTCAGCGACATTCGCTCTTGACTCTTGCTGTAACATCTATGTAAAATTTACGATAATTAATATATAATGAAGATTACTTCGCTTTTTCTATAACTTCAACTAATCTCCAGTTTTTGTTTTTACTAATAGGACGTGTCTCCTGAATCTTTACAGTATCACCTATACCGGCTGTATTGCTTTCATCATGGAACATGAACTTTTTAGTCTTAAGCATGAATTTTCCGTATTTAGGGTGCTTTACTTTACGCACTACCTGAATAACTCCAGACTTATCCATCTTATTACTGGTTACGACACCAATACGTTCTTTTCTGAGTTGTCTTTCCATTTTTGGTACTCTTTAAAATTCTTTAGAATGTTGGTTATTATCTATTGCTTAATTCTGTAGAAAGTCTAGCAATAGTTTTTCTCGTGCTAGTAATTCTTTTCGGATTCTCAATTGGAGTAATTGCATGTGCAAACTTCAACTTTACTAGTCTGTTTTTTTCTTCTGCGATCTGCTGTTTCAATTGCTCAACAGATTGTCCGCTTAATTCTATTTTTTTCATCTCTTCCTATTGTATTAGGTAACTATACCTCGAAATCTCTACGTACAACAAATTTGGTTTTAACAGGCAGCTTTTGAGCTGCTAGACGAAGAGCTTCTTTTGCTAGCTCCAATGGTACACCTGTAGCTTCAAACAGAACGGTACCAGGATAAATATTTGCTACCCAATATTCAGGAGCTCCTTTACCTTTACCCATCCTTACCTCTAAAGGCTTCTTCGTGATGGGCGTGTCAGGGAATATACGTATCCACACTTGTCCTTCACGTTTCATTGCACGTGTAACACCAATACGTGCAGCTTCAATTTGCCTAGCTGTAATCCTGCCTGGCTCTAAACTTTTTATTGCAAATGAACCAAACGCAATTTCGTGACCACGGGTAGCTATACCCTTAATCCTTCCTTTTTGCTGCTTACGAAATCTGGTTCTCTTCGGTTGTAACATAGTATGTTATCTTTTGATTCTACTAAATTAATTTCTTTTTTGACCCGGTCTTGTTGGTCTTCTTCTACGATTGTCCTTGTCGCCATCTTCATCTTCACGACGACCACCCATAGATTTTTTCTGATCTCCACCCACTTCTGTTGCTAATGCAGAAACAGATGTAAGGTCTCTTTTACCATATACTTCTCCTTTGAATACCCAAACCTTGATACCAATCAATCCATATACTGTCAAGGCTTCTGACACTGCATAATCAATATCTGCTCGAAGTGTATGAAGTGGAATTCTACCTTCCTTGTACATTTCCGTACGAGCCATCTCTGCTCCACCTAAACGACCTGAAAGCTTTACTTTAATTCCTTGAGCTCCTACTCTGATAGCAGCTTGTATAGCCTGCTTCATCGCTCTTCTATACGAAATACGAGCTTTCAATTGTTGAGCTATAGTTTCACCTACAAGCTTCGCATCAACTTCGGGTCTTTTGATCTCGAAAATGTTGATTTGAACATCCTTTTTGGTAAGCTTCTTAAGTTCTTCTCTTAGTTTGTCAACCTCACTACCAGCTTTACCAATAACAACGCCTGGTCTAGCTGTGTGAATAGTAAGAGTGATACGCTTAAGTGTACGCTCAATAACTACTCTTGACACAGAGCCTTTTGGAATTCTGGCACTTATATATTTTCTGATTTTGTCGTCCTCGACAAGTTTTTCAGAGAATGTTTTGCCACCATACCAATTGGACTCCCAACCTCTGATGTAACCCAATCTTAAACCTACAGGATTTACTTTCTGACCCATATTATTTATTAAATAATTATTTCTTTTTCTTTAAAAATTATTCTGCTTGATCTACTACAATTGTGATATGCTGTGAGCGTTTTCTGACTCTGTAAGCCCTACCTTGCGGAGCTGGTCTCAGTCTTTTCAATACTCTACCGCCATCAATCATTATAGTTTTCACTATTAGATCAGCGTCCTCGATCTTAAGATCTTCATTCTTGTTTTGCCAATTGGCAACTGCTGACATCAACACTTTCTTGATAACTGGTGCTGCTTGTTGCGGCTGATAGCTAAGGATCCCCAAAGCTAAATTTACTTTTTTACCCCTTATAAGATCTGCTACTAAACGAGCTTTTCTTGGTGAGGTTGGAAAATCCTTAAGTTTTGCTACTGCTTCCATTATATGATATGAAAAATGCTTTCTAAATTTTATCTTTTACCTTTATCTTTCTTGTTTACGTGCCCACGAAAGTTACGTGTAGGTGAAAACTCACCTAGCTTGTGTCCAATCATGTTATCCGTTACATACACTGGTATAAACTTATTACCATTGTGCACAGCGAACGTATGTCCAATAAAATCAGGCGTAATCATTGACCTACGTGACCAAGTTTTAATAACTGACTTCTTACCTGAGTCATTCATAGCGATAACTTTGTTATCTAATCTAAAATCTACGTATGGTCCTTTTTTAAGTGAACGAGCCATTTATCTAATCTTATTTAGTTCTTCGTGAAACAATTAATCTATTGGAATACTTCTTCTTTGAGCGAGTCTTCTTGCCTTTCGCAATTAAACCGTTTCTAGAACGGGGGTGTCCCCCTGAGGCTCTACCCTCTCCACCACCCATGGGGTGATCAACCGGGTTCATTACTACCCCTCTTACTCTTGGTCTTACGCCCAACCATCTGTTACGACCCGCTTTTCCTAGGACCACGTTCATGTGATCTGGATTGGAAACCGCTCCAACTGTGGCCATGCAAGTACCTAATACAAGCCTCATTTCGCCAGAAGGCATTTTTAATGTTACATACTTTCCGTCTTTCGCAAGAACCTGAGCATACGTACCAGCACTTCTAGCCAACTGAGCACCTTTGCCAGGTGTAAGCTCAATATTGTGTACAATTGTACCCAAAGGCATATTTTTTAGCAATAAAGCATTACCAACTTCTGGTGCTACTTTCTCACCTGAAACTATCTTTTTCCCAACTTGTAAGCCCTGTGGAGCAATTATATAGCGTTTTTCGCCATCTTCATACTGTACTAGAGCTATCCTAGATGTCCTGTTCGGATCGTATTCAATTGTCATTACTTCAGCAGACGAAGAATGCTTGTCTCTTTTGAAGTCAATTATACGATATCTACGCTTATGACCTCCACCTATATACCTTGCAGTACGGTGTCCTTCATTGTTTCTACCACCTGTTCTCTTAATAACAGCGGTAAGGCTTTTCTCTGGCTTACTCGCAGTGATATCTGAGAAATCAGGTGCGATTCTATGCCTTGTGCCTGGGGTAATTGGGTTTAACTTCTTAACTGCCATTTACTTAATCTTTGCAATTCCTATGGAACTATACTTTATTTAATTTTACATTTCAGCATAGAAATCAATGATCTCTCCTGCTTTAAGTGTAACAATTGCTTTTTTAACAGTACTGGTTTTTCCAGAACTCATTTTTGTTTTTGTCATTCTCGATTTTTTCTTACCGATCTGAACAAGTGTATTTACATCTTTAACAGATACACCGAACATTTTCTCAACGGCTTTCGCTATCTGCAATTTGTTGGCATTCATATCCACTTCAAAAGTATACTTACCTGAAGCGTTTAGAGCCTGTGATTTTTCTGTAATGACTGGTTTTCTTAAAATGCTCATGGTATTAATCATTTAAAATGGTCTGAATTTGCGAAACTGTACTTTCTGCTATCAAAACATACTCAGCATTTACAAGCTGATAGGTATTGATTGAACCCGCGTCCACAACCTGAGTTTTGGGAATGTTACGAGCGGATAGATAAAGATTATTCTCACCACCATTTACTATAAAAATCGATTTTTTACCTGAAATACTTAGTGCATTTAAGAAATCGATGTATGATTTGGTTTTAGGAGAAGAAAATGAAAAATCTTCGATAATCATAAGTTTACTTTCAGCTGCACGTGCAGATAAAATAGACTTACGTGCTAGCGATTTCACCTTCTTGTTTAATTTGAAATCATAGTCACGAGGCCTTGGACCGAATACTCTACCACCCCCTACATAAATAGGTGATTTTGCAGAACCGTGACGTGCACCACCACCACCTTTTTGACGGCCTAATTTCTTAGTAGAACGAGAAATTTCAGCACGTTCTTTGGATTTGTGTGTGCCTTGTCTCTGATTTGCTAGATAGTGTTTTACATCTAACCAAACCACGTGTTGGTTGGGCTCAATTCCGAAAACTTCAGAACTCAATTCTATTGACTTCCCTGTTTCTTTACCCTGATTGTTTAAAACTTTAACTTTCATTTTATGCTACCGTTTTTTCGATGTCGTTGGTAATCGACCTTATTTTAATAAAATATTACTTATGTAATGTAACTAGACTGTTTTTTGGACCTGGTACTGAGCCTGAAACAAGAATTAGGTTTTTCTCTGGAAACAGCTTCAAAACCTTTAAGTTCTGAACCGTAACTTGCGTATTACCCATTCTACCTGCCATACGAAGACCTTTGAAAACTCTAGCTGGATATGAACAAGCACCTATTGAACCTGGGTGACGAGCTCTGTTGTGCTGACCGTGGGTAGTTTGTCCTACTCCACTAAATCCGTGTCTTTTAACAACACCTTGAAATCCTTTTCCTTTTGTTTTACCAGATACATCAAGAAACTCACCTTCTTCAAATACATCTTCAACCTTCAAAACCTGACCTAAGGAAAGTGTTTCGTTGAACTCTTTGAATTCTACCAATTTACGCTTTGGTGTAGTATTGGCTTTTTTGAAGTGTCCTAGTAAAGCTTTTGTAGTGTGCTTTTCTTTTTTCTCTCCATATCCTAGCTGCACAGCAGCATACCCATCCTTATCCTCAGTTCTAACTTGCGTGACAACACATGGGCCCGCTTCAATAACCGTACAAGGTAAAGCTTCTCCGTTTGCGAAGATGGTGGTCATTCCGATCTTTTTACCAATGATTCCTGACATTGCTTTAAATATAAAATGTTAATACCCTTTTAAAAAGGGGCTGCAAAACTAATAATAATTTCACATATAAACAAATTTACAGAGGTTGAAAACCGATTCAACTTGTGACATTCTGTACCTTTTTCAAGGTTAGGCATTTTTGATTATGTAGGAATATGCCTATTAACACTGAATGATTCCAATACAATTTTTTCGCTTTTGGGTGACTGAGTAAATATATGTTTTACAGTCTATTCTAAAATGGTTTCGAAAAAATACGACTTCTTTTAGAATGTAAATCAGGACACCCCCCGATTAATTGAGGTGCAAAGGTAGTTAATATTTTTAGATCTTCAAATATATTCCTAAAAAAACATGTTTATTTTTAAAACAAGGTATAATTATGTGCTTTTTCTATGAATTGTTTGAAATTTATACATAAAATGTGCAATTAGCTATTCAGAGCATACCTCAAGAAGTTTTGTTGAGAGTTTAGTAGAGTATATAATGTTTGGGTAATTAACATTTGCTTCTAGGATCATACTATAATATGACTCAAATTATGCATTGCTTAAAGCCTAAACAAACTGCTTATTTGTAGTTAACTTACTTGTTGTGAATGGTAGAAGAATATATAAAACATTTATTACAAACTTCTTAAAAGAAAAAAAACAGCCGAAAATCGACTGTTTTTAAATCATCATTTATTCAACCACTCTAAAACGAGATATCTTTCTATAATTCAGAAGCCTGTTTTATCAGGCTTTTATCGTTAACACAAAATAAATACATTTTGTTTAACTTTTACAAATATAGTTAAGATAATAGGACAATCAAGGAGTAATGTGTGTATTTTTGCGACTTTGTTTATTATTCGGTAAAATTGTATGACTCCAAGGGATAGAAATTATTACTTTCCAGCCGAATGGCACGAGCAAGAGAGTACTTGGCTAAGCTGGCCTCACAACCATGAAACTTGGGGGCGAGTTATAGATTCTATTTGGAATCCCTATTGTACCTTCGTGGAAACCATAGCGAGCTCTCAAAAACTCAATATCATTACATCTGGCAAAAACGAGTTTATTCAAGAAGTTTTACAAAAGCATATTGGTAAAATTCCTGAGAATGTAATTTTACATAATTTCACTACGAACGATTCTTGGTGCAGAGATCACGGCCCTGGCTTATTAGTCAATAGATTTGACTCTTCTAGACTTATCCTCGATTGGGAATATAATTCTTGGGGAGGCAAATATCCGCCTTTTACTGATGACAATAAAGTTCCTAGTAAAATTGCTGATTACTTGGGTCTAGAAAAAGTAAGTCCAGGTATTGTTATGGAAGGTGGATCTGTTGAGTTTAATGGAGAAGGCACAGTAATCACAAGTAGGTCTTGTTTGCTAAATAAAAATCGTAATCCTCATTTAAACCAAGGGCAAATTGAACAAATCTTGTGTGATAATTATGGTGTTGATCAAGTACTATGGGTTGAAGATGGTATCGTTGGAGATGATACCGATGGACACATTGATGATACTGTGAGGTTTGTGAATTCGGATACTGTAATTACTGTAATCGAAAAAAATAAGAGTGATGAGAATCATCAAATCTTAGAAAACAATTTGGCGGATCTGAAAAAGATGCGATTGGCAAACGGTAAACAGCTCAATATTATAGAAATTGAGATGCCCGATCCCGTATATCTCGATGATGTCCGATTGCCAGCTAGTTATGCTAATTTTTTGATTACCAATAGAAACGTAATTGTACCTACATACAGGTCTCAAAAAGACGAGGCAGCCATTATGACACTTCAGTCTGTATTTTCTGATCGCGTAGTTGTAGGTATAGATTCGACAGATATAATCTGGGGATTGGGGAGCTTTCACTGTTTATCCCAACAAGAGCCAAAAGGAAATGCCTAGATTCTACGGATAGAATTGTTAAAGTAGATCGTAAAAAGGTAAAATAAACAGTAAAAAAAAGAGTTATATAGTATTGTTTTGCATTTGACATATATTTATGTTTTTGAAGAGATTAGTAGTTTATTTGTTTATAGCTGTATTGGTATCCGCTTGCGAGATCATAAAATCTAAAATTCCAATTAGAAAACCCATCCAGGCAATCACACCTACAGAAACTCCCCTAGTTGTGGCACCTCCCGTCTTAACGATGGGAAAGTTAGAATTGAACAAAACTGATTTTATGGATCAAATCCAGTATTCAGTTGGTCTGGATACACTTTCTGCGACTAAAGCAATAGAATCATTTGTAAACAGAAAGCGTTGGATCGCTGAAGCTGAGCATCGCGGATATGATACCGTTCAGAGTTTTAAGGAAGAATATGATACCTATAAAAAAATACATTTAGCCGAACTAAATTTTGATAAGAATGAAATTAATCGTTTAGCAGAAGAGGCTTATCAATTCTACCAAAAAGAGATTAATTGTTCCACAATTTATTTACCAATTTCACCTTACGCATCGGCAGCAGATACTTTAGCTTTATATAAAAAAATGCTCGACCTTAGAGCCTATGCACTAAAAAATAAGAATTTTGGAATCTTAGCTCGAGAATGGTCTAAGGATTTTAAAACAAAAGAAAAACAAGGCAATCTGGGTTGGATGTCCGTTTTTAATCTTATTTATCCTTTAGAAAAGGTAGCTTTCAACACCCCCGTTGACTCAATTTCTCGACCCATAAGAACAAAACTTGGATATTATTTAATAAAAACTAATGGGGTACGTAAAAATAGTGGTCGCGTATCGGTGAAACAAATTTACAAATACTTGCCAAACGATATTTCGGCAAGAGACTATGAGAGAGCCTTTAAATCATTGGACTCCCTTAGAAAAAAAATAAAAACAGACTCTGACTTTAATTATGGCGTTCAAAAGTACAGTGACGATAAAGCATCCAAAAACTCGAACGGGGCTATGCCAATATTTGGAATTGGCAATAGAATGGAACAGGTATTTGAGGAAGCCGCATTCAAACTAGACATAAATGAAGTATCTACTCCGGTAAAAACAAGTTCTGGATTAAGTGTAATGAAGCTAATTGAAAAACTTCCTCCGATGAGTAAAACCACCTTTATGGATTCTTATAAACGAGAATTTGTAAGTAACTCACGGGCTGAACATCTGAAAAGCATTAGAATAAACAAAATAAAAACTCAGTACAATTTTATACAATACAAAGAGATATTGGATGCCGCAAGTTCTTATGCGGATGAACGTCTAGAGACACGTAACTGGACCATCAAGGGAGGAGATTTCAATACATTTATACTTTTTTCAATAGGAAAAAGAAAGGTGACTGTAAATGAGCTATATAAATACATACTAGAAAGACAAAGTTTTGAAAAATGGCCCTCTACCTATAAGTATAAAGAGATATATGGTCTTTTTTATGACAATTTTCTCCAAAAAACATTAATTGAAGTGGATGAAAATGAAATGTTGAAGTTCCAAAAAGAGAATTTAAGCTTACTCGATAAAACAAGGGAAGACTTACTTATTGGAAGATTAAAAGAGGATGTAGTTATCAGAGCCGCAATGGATACAGCTGCTATTCATAGATATTTTGATGAAAACTCAAATCTATTTATGCATAGAGAAAGTTCTCAAATCATACGAGCCATTTTTAATGATGATCAAGTATATAAAAAATTTACTGAAATTAGAGATAAAGGCGAGCCCTATCCTTTGAAAAAGGGGATTAAACCCATGTATTTTCCAAGAAATGAAACTCTTCTAACTGTAGAAAATAAGAAAACATTAGACAAACTCGCTGGATATTTAAAGAAAAACTCGGGGTATATTGTAGAAGTAACAGCAAATTGTGATTCTCGTGAAGCTACCACAGTCGCTAGCTCTCGTCTAAAGGCCGTCGTTGATTATTTAGTTTCACAAGGTTTACCAATAACAAGAATTCAAGAGAAAAATAATGAAAATAAAGTACTGGTTGACAGATTTGACTTTGTAAAAAATCAACGTGTAACTTTTCAATTTTTCACTAAATTTGAATCCGATTTGATAAAAGTGTTTAACGATCGAAATCCAGGGTCTATTGCTGTAAAAACGGAGTCTATGGATAGAGACGAGTTCCAAAAAACGATTGGACTAAAGTGGCAAAATCAGTCAGGCCGAACGGTGACGAATGGAAAAACGGAGGAATATACAATAAAAATAATACGTGGCAAGAAGACTTTTAGAGAGGCAAAGTATGATGCATTATCTAAGTATCAGCAACATCTAGAAAATCGCTTCGTGCAAAGTCTAAAAAATAAATATACTGCTAATTATAATTTAAACGAATTAATACAGCTAGTAAATGAGCTGAAGAAACCATAATGTTAAGAATACCCTTTTTGTTTTTTGTTTTTTTGAGTCATATGGCTATTGGTCAAACGGGCTCTCCTATCAATATTGATAAAATTGTTGCAAAAGTTGACAACTACTACATTCTAAAATCTGAAGTTGAAAGTCTTAAACTCAGAGCTAAAGAAAATGGTCAAGAAATGGAAACTTGCCAAGCATTTGAATCCTTGGTAATTCAAAAATTATTGGTTGCAAAGGCTGAAATTGACTCCGTGATGGTAGAAGAGGATGATGTAAAGTCAGAATTAGATGCTAGAATGGCACAAATGTCTCAAATTTATGGATCTGAAAAAAATATTGTTGAGCAATTTGGTAAGACTATTGAGACTTTGAAGTCTGAACTAAGAGGACAGCTGAAACAAGAACTTACAGCTGACAAAATGCGACAAACCATTGTGAAGGGCGTGAGTGTGACCCCCAAGGAAGTGAAAGATTTTTTTGAAGAAATACCTAAAGATAGCCTTCCCAAAATCCCAAGTGAAGTAAAACTCTCTCAAATTGTACGCTTAGGAATAGTAACAAAAAACCAGAAAGATGACATTATTCGCAAGCTGAATGATTTGAAAGATCAAGTATCCAAAGGGGCTGATTTTGCTGAACTTGCAAAACAGTTTTCGGAAGATCCAGGATCAGGACCCAAAGGAGGAGATTTAGGTTGGGCAAAACGTGGAAACATGGTACCCGAGTTTGAAGCTGCCGCCATGCGTCTCGATTCTGGAAAATTGTCTGATATTGTAGAAAGTGATTTTGGGTACCATTTAATCCAAACCTTGGAAATGCGGGGTCAAGAATACCATGCGAGACACATTCTAATGAGTCCTGACTATAGTATTTTAGACATGTCGGAGCCAAAACGATTTCTAGATAGTATCAAAACTTTGATTACAGCAGATAGTATTAAATTTGAAAAAGCAGTAAAGGCACATTCACAAGATAAGGAAACTTTTGAAGCTGGTGGTATCATCATGGATCCAGAATCAGGATCAAATATGCTTTCATTGGATGTCAATATGGAACCGAATTTGTATTTTGCTATAAACTCCCTGAAAAAAGGAGAAATAAGCTCACCGATGAATTATAGAAATCAACGAGGAAAAACGGGTGTACGTATCGTGCAAATTGTTGACATGAAACCCGAGCATATTGCTAGCTATGAATATGATTATGAAAAACTAAAGGCATATGCTCTGAACCAAAAGCAAAACCTAGAGGTTAATAAATGGTTCAAAGAAGCACAAAAAGAGGTCTTTATAAAAGTAGATCCGGAATTCGAAAATTGTAAATTATTTAATCAATAGTACTTTGGAAAATAAAATCTATAGCAACGACGTGGAGGCGGCTGATGCCTTAAGAAGTAAATATGAAGAGTTAAGAAAAGAAATAGGAAACGTGATTGTTGGGCAGGATGAAAGCGTAAAATTATTGCTCACAGCTATATTTTGTCAAGGTCATTGCTTGCTTGTAGGGGTACCAGGATTAGCTAAGACTTTATTGATTCAAACGGTAGCATCAGCACTCAATCTTGATTTCAAAAGGATTCAGTTCACGCCAGATTTGATGCCTTCGGATATTTTAGGTTCTGAAACCTTAGATAAAGATCGAAACTTGAAATTTATAAAAGGTCCTGTTTTTTCAAATATTATTTTGGCAGACGAAATCAACAGAACTCCTCCCAAAACCCAAGCAGCACTTTTGGAGGCTATGCAAGAAAAATCCGTTACCATAGGAGGTCAAAAATATGAATTAGATAAGCCGTTTTTTGTTCTTGCTACGCAAAACCCGATTGAGCAAGAAGGCACCTATCCCCTACCAGAAGCACAATTGGATAGATTTATATTTATGGTGAACTTGGATTACCCAAGTTTTCAAGAAGAGCTTGAAATCGTAAAAAACACAACATCTGGCTCAAGTGTCTCTATAAACAAAATACTAAATGCGGAAGATATTTTGCACTTTCAAAATTTAGTAAAAAAGGTTCCTGTAGCTGATAATTTGGTAGAATATGCAGTAAAATTGGTACATAAAACTAGGCCAAATATCGCCGATGCATCGGAAATTGCAAAAAAATATCTAGACTGGGGTGCGGGTCCAAGGGCATCTCAAAACTTAGTCCTAGCTGCAAAATGTCACGCTCTTATTAATGGAAAGTACTCACCCGATATTGAAGATGTAAAAGCAGTAGCAATCCCTATATTACGTCATAGGCTTATCCGAAATTTCAAGGCAGAAGCAGAAAGCATGAGTATAGAGAATATAATTTCAAACTTGCTTTAACCCAAATTCACTTTTTGAAAAAACCCAATATTTGATTACAATCGAGGGCATTTAAGGTATACTCCTTCGTAAGTCCTCCTTTACGGGCATATTGGACTCCATATTTCATGTCCCATAGGCCTTCCATACTGTGTGCATCTGGATTTATACTTATCCAAACACCTTTATCCATACAGCGGCAGATCCATTTCCAATCGATATCTAACCTATAAGGGCTAGCGTTAAGCTCGATGGCTACTTTGTTAGCAGCACAAGCGTCTATAATTTTAGGATAATCTAATGGATATCCGTTGCGTGAAAGTAGTAATCTTCCAGATAAATGGCCTAAAATGCTTGTATATGGATTTTCTATTGCCTTCAATAATCGAATTGTTGCCTTTTTCTCATCCATATTGAGTACAGAATGTACAGATGCTACTACGTAATCAAATGACGCTAAGATTTGGTTTTCATAATCCAAATCCCCATTTAACAATATATCAGACTCTATGCCTTTGAATATTTTAAAGTCCTGAAAAGTAGAATTAAGAGCTTCAATTTCCTGGTGTTGCTTTAAGACTGTTTGAGGTGATAGCCCATTGGCATACTGTGCAGTCTGGCTATGATCCGCAATTCCAAAATAGGACAATCCCATAGATTTGGCGTAATCGGCCATTTGTTTGAGTGTATGAGACCCATCCGAGTACGTGGAGTGGTTATGAACTGTACCCCTTAGATTTTCGAATGAAACTAAATCACTTATCGCATGCGTTTTTACCCATGAGAACTCATCTAAACCCTCTCTCATTTCGGGAACAATGTAAGGTATACCAAACGTCGTATAAGCTTCTTCTTCGGTTTGAAAAATAGAATTTTCTATATGTTGAAGTAAGGTTTTGCCTGAATTTGAAAACTTCAAGTGCTCTGGCGTTGAAGAATACTTGATCTGAGAAGATATCTGATTTTGAGTAGATACTTTGTAAATCCGTACGGGTGTTTTTGTATCTTGAAATTTCCCTACCCATGTAGCTGGAGAAGACTCTGTCATGTCCTGAATCAAACCTGAGTCTTCAGGAAATTTCAAACTGCCAAATCCATCTTTTACAACCAAAAAATCTAAACTAGATGTAATAGCCGCATTCATCGCGACCTCGCCTACTATTATGCAATTTTGAAAATAGGACTTGATAATTTCTACAATTTGAAGTGACAGCCCTTGAGCTTGGTTCATTCTGAGCTTTCCTTCAACGGATTTAAGATAAGCAATGGACTCTAGAATGCTATCTTGTGTTTTTTCGCCGAATCCTTTTTCAGTAGCAATAGTATTATCTAAACACGCGGCTTGAAGTTTTTCTATGGAATCTATGCCTAGATTCTTCCACAAGATTTTTATTTTTTTTACGCCAAGACCTTTTACTTTAAAAACATCAAAAACACCCTGTGGAGTAAGCTCATTAAGTCTTTCCAGTTCATAGAACGTTCCCGTTTTGACAATCTCCATTATCACTTGAGAAATGCTTTTCCCAATTCCCTTTATTCTTAATAATTCTTCAAAAGAAAGGGATGCCAAAGGTTCTGGAGTTTTAGAAACTGTATATGTTGAGGATGCGTACGATTTCACTTTAAACTCATCTTCACCATGTAACTCCATAAGCTTAGAGGCAAAATCTAAGCAATCTGCAATATCTGTATTTGACATGAATATATACTAATTCTCAAAATTACAGAAAAGTAGTTCGGAATTCGAAAATTGAGTATAGAAAATTGGAATGAAAAAGGTATAAGTCAATACAATAAAAAACTACTGATAATTTAATCGTGCAACACGACAATTCTTTGATTTACTGTACGTATTCCATCTACTATTAAGCTATAGAAATAAAGTCCGTCATCCCAAGAATTTGTTTTGACTTTTACTTGGTTATTTTTATCTTTTAGTGGGAATGTTTTCATTGTCTTACCGTTTACATTGGTAAAATATAGCTCAGCTGCACGTGTTTTTTCTGGTAATCGATATTCAACAGTTAAGATATCACTTACAGGATTAGGAAATGCATTAATGAGAGTTATCTCGCCTGAATCATTATATGGTAACATTAGCGGATTGTCACAACCACAGGTTTCTTTCTCATCGAATTTACCAGGGGCAACAGAAGAAGTAAGTTTTAACTCTAATTTTGCAGATGGACCTACGCGTTTTGTTTCTTTATCACGGAATGCAACATAATATACACCTTCCGTTTTAGGCCTAAACTTTCTACCTTTAGAAATAATGTCCGAAGATTGCTCGTCATTGGACCAAATAGCTTCAGCATCTTCTTCCATACTGGCTAACTTGAAGTTTGGCGATTTTTCATCTTCGGATTTAAATTGAATAGACTCTACTAGTGTAGGAACGGTCAACTGTCTTTCTGTACAATTTGGAGCACTAATGATCCTGGTATTTCTACATTTTCCAGCTATGTCTGTGGATGTCAAAGTCACATTAGGCATAAATGCTGGGATATTTGATATTTTATAATATCCATTTCCCAATGAGTTAACAAATCCACTAGATGATTGCAAGGGTAGGGCATTTACTCTACCTAAATAACTTGATAACATCGGTAAGTTAATATTTGACATAGCGTATATCACCTTTTCCATTACATTGTACTTATCATCTTCTAAGTGAACAATAATATTGTAACTATCTACCGAGCTATTGCAATATACTGAGTCTAAAATAATTGGCGGACCTGTACATCCTTCAACTATAATAGGACAGCAACTCGTTACATTGCATTTATCTACAACCTTGCTAAATGAATACTCTCCTTTGGATCGGATGATAAGGGTACTATCTTTTGAAATTTCAGCGATCAATGGATTGGTTCTCTTAGTAATCTCCTGAAAGTTTCCTGATCTATCTTTAAAGTACCATTTAACGCCCTTGTATTGTTTTAATGAAATCGTGTATACTTCGTTACTATTAATTGCCACAGGTACCGTACAACAATTTGTGGCTGATCTTTTAGCTTTATCAATACCGAATGCTTGTGCATCAGAAAAAGAGAAGGATTTATTTCCTTCTTTAGCAATATAAGAACTCCAATAGGACAAGCCTGGACTCTGTACTCTGAATCTAACGACTAATTTTATAGACTTACCACCTTCTATTCTACCTATCTGCCAAACATTACCGCCACTACTGAATGTACCCCTTTCTTGATAATGGTTTATATACGTGAGTGATTGTGTCTGGATACAATTAACCGTAATTTCATCTGATTTTTTATTTCCTGAATTTCTAACAAATGTGGTAAATGTAACAATATCACCTATTTTGGGAGTAGAAATATCTACCGCCTGTATCACCTCAACATTAACAAAATCACGATTTTTGACAAAATTTATATGATCTACAAATACCACTTGATCTGTATAGCACGTGGATTTTGCATTCCAAACTCGAATATTATAATTGGTTCCTTTTGGTGGGTTAGGTATATTGCCGATTTCAAAAGTTTTAATTACTGAGTTTATGGGTATTGCCTTAGAAAAATCAAATACTGGATTGTTCCCGACGATTACTTGATAATGTGTAGAACGAGCTAAGTTCTTCATGATGATTTTACCATCAACAG
>JBOFGX010000140.1:0-6268 GCA_051649345.1 Leadbetterella sp.
CACCTCTTTGTAGCATTCTGCATGGTGGCAATTGTTCCACACATAATATGTTTTTTCAACACCGTCTTTGATTCCTTTTATTTGGCAACCTATAGATGTCTGTCCAGTATAATTTTCTCCTAGAGATTCAGGAGGTGGCAATACCGCCTTCAAAAACTCCAAAGGAACGACATCCATGCCTTGAAATTTTATAGGCTTAATGCTTGTCATTCCTACGTTTTCTAGCACTTGTAAATGCGTGATATAGGCTTGCCCAAATGTCATCCAAAACCTAGCTCGCTTGAGGGTAGGGAAGTTTTTTACCAAAGACTCCAGCTCTTCATGGTACAAGACATAGGATTCTCTAGCACCAATGTTGGGATAATCTATCGGTTTATGTATCGACATGGCCGGTATTTCTACCCATTCGCCATTTTCCCAGTATCTACCCGGTTGTGTAATTTCACGTATATTGATTTCTGGATTAAAATTCGTTGCAAATGCTTTTCCATGATCGCCTGCGTTGCAATCAATAATATCTAAATAGTGCATTTCATCAAAATGGTGCTTGTTTGCATAGGCAGTAAACACCTGTGTAACTCCTGGGTCAAAGCCACAACCTAAAAGTGCCATCAAGCCTTTTTCTTTGAATCGCTCTTGGTACGCCCATTGCCAGCTATATTCAAATTTTGCCACGTCTTTTGGTTCATAATTGGCTGTATCCATATAATGCACGTTGGTTTCCAAGCACGCATCCATGATCGTAAGGTCTTGATAAGGAAGAGCCACGTTGATAACCACTTTAGGCCCAAACGAACGAATCAGAGCGACCAATTCAGGTACTACGTCTGCATCTACTTGAGCCGTTTTAATACTCACTCCATGCATTTCTTTGATTTCAGCAGCGATTTTGTCGCATTTCGATACCGTTCTGCTAGCAAGCATGATCTCCGAAAAAACATCTGAATTTAAGGCACATTTGTGGGCAACAACCGTCCCTACACCACCTGCACCTATAATTAAAACTTTAGACATGTGTATTGAATAATTTTTGTGCTGCAAAAGTAATCCAAAAAATGCATTCGATCATGGACTCAAAATATTATTTTACTTTGAATCTATATCAATAGTCCCTTAAAGGGATACTCATACCATTTTGATTCTTTTTCAAAATTGTGTAAATTCTGAGGATTTATTTTAGAATTAGTTAAGAATCTTAATCAACTTATCTTTAGATTTTTTTGTAACAACATTTCCTTTTTTGAAACTCCAAATAACTAAAAATTTGCCTTTAGAAAAAAACTCCTCAGGATGTTCCCTAGTAGGTTTATTACCACCCCAAAGAAGAGAACCCAAAAATAATTCAGCCTTAAAATTATCATCAAATTCAAAATACAATATAGATCCGCTGTCTTTTTTATTATCAAAATTTTGGATTCTTTTTGAAACTAGATTTCCAATTATTGAACTATAAATAGAAGGATCTTTATAAAACAAGGTAGCTTGAATCGAGATACAGTTGTTGTTGTCAGATAATTTATAACCATCTGGAATTTCATTTTGATATAATTGAAGACTATCTATATTTTGAGCTTTTGTATGAAAGGAAATAAGAAGGTTAAATAATAAAAATGATATAATTCTCATAGAATTTTATTGATGTATCACCAAATATAAAATCTGGTTTTTATACAAAATTAGAATTTGTGATAATTCTTAATAAGATGCCCCCATTTTTTTAACTCACTTCACATTCCGTCTACGATTCCGCTCAAAATCTTCGATGACGAATCCGCCCAATCCATCGAGGTTGGAATAGTAGGCACGGCCGTTGTTGATTTGGGTAAATTCTTGTACAAACTGTTTGAGATAGGGATCACTCGCAATCATGAATGTTGTGATCGGGATATGGAGTCTCCGTGCTTGTGCAGCAATATCTAGGGTTTTATTGATGATTTTACGGTCGAGACCAAAGCTATTTTTATAGTATCGGATACCTTCTTTCAAGCAAGTAGGCTTTCCGTCCGTAATCATAAAAATTTGTTTGTTTCTCGACTTTTTTCGGCGTAAGATATTCATAGCCAGTTCCAAGCCAGCTACGGTATTGGTATGATAAGGGCCTACTTCTAGATATGCAATATCTTTCAGTTGTATTTGCCATGCATCGTTCCCAAACACAATAATGTCCAGGCTGTCTTTGGGATAACGAGTACGGATGATCTCAGCTAAAGCCAATCCTACCTTTTTGGCAGGCGTAATGCGGTCTTCACCGTAAAGAATCATGGAGTGGCTAATATCAATCATGAGTACTGTGCTTGTCTGTAGATTGGATTCTTGCTCAATCACTTCCAGATCTTTATCGTAGAGAGTGATTTCATCCCCAAGACCATTGTTTATCTGAGCATTGCGGAAGGATTCTGTAATGGCTATTTGTTCCATGCCATCCCCAAACTGGTAACTTCGTATGTCGGAACTCAATTCATCACCTGAACCCGAAAACGGAACTTTATGGTTGCCAGTGGATTTACTACGTTTTAGTTTACCAAAAATCTCTTCTAGGCTTCTTTTACGGATACTTTGTTCTGATTTGGCCGTCATTTGCATTTCGCCTTCCTGATTTTCTTCAGTAAGGTAGCCTTTGACTTTGAGTTCGTCTATGAAATCGGCCATTCCATAAGAATCGTCTGTGAGATTGTGTTTTCTATCCAGTTCACTCATATAGGATAGTGCTTCTGTGACATTACCTGAAAAAATGAGCAACAATTGCTGAAAAATATCCAGTAATTGGTCAAATTTAGCCGATTTGTTATCTTCTGGTCGATATTCAAAAAACTGAAATCCTAGCATGTATGCGTCTTTTAAGATAATACACTTTTTTGAAAACAAATGTTCAAATTAAAAGGAATTGAAATCTTTAAGCTTAGGAAAGTGCTTTTTTAGTTGTGATTTATTTTAAGTGACATATCCTAATAGTAGGAACCTTAGGTAATTAGAATTAATTATTCGTAAAAAGAAGAAAACAGCCCGTTTTAAAATTTGATTTTAGGATAGTTCTTTGATAGCGTACTGCTTAAATTTTAAAGAGGGTCGTTGTTTTATTCATGTTTTTTTTGGTTTCTTTTTTTTCAAAAAAAAAGAAACGCCGTCCGCAGGACAATTTTAAATCGAATCAGAACGCTTTCTACTGGATAAAAACGCAAATCCCGCAAATCCCAAAGAAATAGTGACGGCACACATCAATAATTGCATAAATGAGGGTTTTATGACCCAAATAGCACCAATAAATTGGACAAAAAGGATAATGTATAAAAAACTGGCAATGGCTTTTCGAGGGAGTTTCGACATCACAAAGGAACCAAGAGGAGCAAATAGGATTACAAACGGAATACAGGCTAACCACATTTCTTTGGCTTCTACTTGAAAATCGTCCAAGACACTTGCATGAATAAAAAATCCCAAGAGCGTTTCCAAGGTCATAATGATGATAGATGAAGGTACTGCCGTTTTTTCGTTGATCCCATAAAAAATAGTCATGAGGCAAAATGTGAAAATATTGATTCCCGTTCCAAAAATTGAAGAAATAATACCGCCAATAAATCCGAAGGTTAATAGCAAGTATATGTCTTTACCATTAAAATTCTCAATCGTATCGGATACCTGTCTTTCTGGTTTTTTGTTTTCTTTCCATAGAACAATCCCAAAACTCAGCCACAAAGACACAAAAAACAGCTTTGCAATAGGAGGGGAGATCAAAGGGACCACATAATAGGTTCCAAGTATGAGTCCAAACGCTCCACCCAAGGTTACGTATTTGATGTAATTCCAGTCCAGTTTCATACGTAATCCCAAAATCAATAAGCTTGCAGAGGTCATACCGAGACTTTGGATAGCAAACGCAAAATTCCGAGCCACTGGCGGTGCAATATCTAGTATTAGGGTAAAAACAGGATAGGCAATAGCAGCACTGCCTTCGGGGCTAGATCCAGCGATAAATGACCCGAAAATCATTGTTATGATGGAATATATGTGTTTGGGTATAACATAAAACAATTGGTTTTGCGTCATGTATATAGTCCAAACGACGGTCACTAGGACCAAGAAGGAAATATAGAGTAAAGGGTATTTTTTTTGTGGTTTTAAAGGCATTCAAGTAGATGAATTGGACAAATATAAGGAGGAAACATACAAGTCTTTAGTATCCAGAAAGCAAAGATTCGGTTATTTTAAACAAAATCCCGATATTTGGAAAAACTAAGTAAACTTTTTTATGGCAAAGGCAGTCGACTCTTTAGAAAATATTCATACTTCTTTAGACGAATTGGATCTCAAGATGAAGACTTTTCTCAATCATCAGTCTCAATTGATCGACAACTACGATATTTTGATCGCAAACCAACAAAAAGTTTCACAAAATCATGATATTGTTGTTTCTAATCAACAAACCATTATCAAGAATCAAGGGATTATTACACAGAATCAATCCTCTATTATTCATAATCAGGCTGTTATTGTAAAAAATCAAGCGTATCTCAAGACATTTTTACATACACAAGCGGAGATACTATCCTTGTTAACTAGAAAATCAAAGGCGGAAATTGACCTAGAAGTGAATGCTTTCTTCGAAAATGCCCAAAAAGAAATCGCTAGTGGTTTTGAGAAAGCAGTGAATGTGTAGTATTAACTAGTTTGCCTTAGTTTGATATTGTCTTCCAATAAGCCAATTTGGGTTTTTAGTAGCATAATTTCCATTTCTTTGCCTTCCCGTAATTGCTCTTGAAGCTTGAATTGAACCTGTAGTCCTTCGATTTTCTGTTTCTGCAGTTTTAAATCCATCTCTATCTGATTTTTTTCAACCTCGAGTTCTTCAATAAAATTTTTATATTGGCTAACTTCTTTTGCTGCAGAATTCAATTTTTTAACAGCTTGACCTCCAGATTCATTTTTTTCCAGAATTTCGGAATATTCAAGCTGATCTACACTTACGGAGAAATATTCAGCTATTTTTCTGGCAATAAGAATTGTTGGAGAGAATTTATCATTCTCATAATCGGAAAGTGCACTTTTACTGATGTTTAGCGTATCTGATAGTTCTTCTAAAGTTAGTTTTCTTAACTTCCTTAAAGCCTTTATGTTTTCTGAAAAAAAGGATTTCATAAATTATTTATTCCAAAATTTTGAATTAATTGATTTGTTGTATACTTTTGTCTATCCAATATTTTAGATATTTACTCCTAAAATAGGCAATTATCACTTAAAAAATTCGAAATTCTGGAAAAATAAACCAAATACTCCTGTGAATAAAAAAATACTTCTTGTTTTAGGTTTGATTTTTGTCTTAAAAGGCAAAGGGTTTTCACAAATGCCCAATGATCATATTTATATGGGAAAGAAGACTGCATGCATTGCGGTTTCTTATTCTCAAGACTCTTGGAAGAGCTATTGGGAAAATACGCTTAAACGGGAGAATTTCAATATTGGTACACACACAACTCAGACCATCATGCCGATGGTTGCCGTTGGAGTTGTTAAAAATTTGAATGCAATTGTGAGTCTTCCTTACATTACAACCAAGGCAAGTGCGGGAAATTTGATGGGTCAAAGTGGTTTCCAAGATTTGTCGCTTCAATTGAAATACAGGGCATTTAATAAAAAAGGATTGTCTTTACATATAGGTGCTGGAGCTTCTGTACCTACAAACAAATATGTGGCAGAGTTTCTGCCCATGTCTATTGGATTTGGAGCAAAAACAATTTCGGGTAGGTTGACAGCCAATTATTTACATAAAACCGGAATGTATGTTACAGCAGGTACAAAATATACAGTAAGAGGGAATACTGAAATTGATAAGGATGCATATCAAGCATACGATGGCATCATATATTCAAACCAAGTCGCTTTGCCAAGTATTAACGAGGTACAAGCAAGAGCGGGTTGGATTAATAAAGGAAGTCACATACAAGCAGAGGTATTTTACGAACAAGTCAATTGCCTTTCGGGGGATAATATTCGTAGAAACGACATGCCTTTTTTAACGAACAAAATGGAAGCTTCTATGATAGGGTTTTATGGAAAATTTCAGCCTAAAACATTTGGTGCCAATTTCAGAATTGCTCAAGTGATTTCTGGTAAAAACGTAGGTAGCACACTTTCAATAACGGCGGGACTTGTTTACCAACTCAATCATTTTGCAAAAACTAAAAAACCATAATTAAAAACGATCAATGAAACGCTTTTTATTTTATAGCCTTTTTTCGGGAGTTCTTTTATCTAGCTGTGACGATACTGTTTC
>JBOFGX010000141.1:0-3866 GCA_051649345.1 Leadbetterella sp.
TTGATACATGGGGCCAATAGGAGCTACAAGCTCCATAATTTCTCTTTTGCCACCATAAGCACCTACAGGCATACCTCCGCCAATAATTTTACCTAAAGTGGTAAGATCAGGGCTAATATCATACAATACCTGTGCACCTCCGCTGGATAGTCTAAATCCCGTCATGACCTCATCAAATATAAGAACGGTACCATTCTGAGTACATAGTTCTCTCACGGATTGTAGGTATCCGTCTAGAGGTAATACACAGCCCATATTACCTACAACAGGTTCTAAAATGACAGCAGCGATTTGGCTTTTATGCTCTTCAAAAGCTTTTCGCAAGGCTTCTACAGAATTATACGGAATAGCTATTGTATCTGCTATAATCGAATCTGTGAGTCCTGAGCTGTCTGGAGTACCCAATGTCATGGCTCCACTTCCTGCAGAAATCAAAAAAGCGTCTCCATGTCCATGATAACATCCCTCAAATTTTATGATTTTATTACGAGAAGTAAAGGCACGTGCCAAGCGAATAGCGGACATAGTAGCCTCTGTACCAGAATTTACCATCCTCACCATGTCCATAGAGGGGATCAAATCTGTAATCATTTTAGCCATGTCCACCTCTTTACGAGTGGGGGCACCAAAAGAAAATGAGTTTTTTACGGCTTTACGTACTTCATTCTCGATAGGTTGATATGCATGTCCAAAAAGCATGGGCCCCCAGGAGCCTATCATGTCTACATACTTTTTGTTGTCCTCATCGTATAAGTATGCACCTTTTGCTCGCTTTATAAACAAGGGATTTCCTCCTACTGATTTGAAGGCTCTTACGGGGGAGTTTACACCACCAGGAATATACTTTATAGCTTCCGAAAATAGTTTTTCGCTAATGCTCATGAACCAGATTTTATAGTTGAAATTTAGTTTTTACAGACAAGACTTTTAGTTGTCTTGTAATTGGAATTCTTCCCCTACGAATTTTAGGATACTCATGGATCTGTTTTCCCTTCCTTTTACAGAATATTCAAACCCGGGTGATAGTATATTTTCAGATGGCATAGTGCCTGAAAACTGAAAATTAATGTCTTTTTTTTCAGTTAACCTTCTACCCAAAAATAAACCCAGATTGTATCCTCGATAGGCATAAAATGAAGGCGTAACAGCTGAATAATCTACAAATGACTTAAAAAAACTTTTAGAGAGTTCCGTGCGTGTATCATAATACTCTGGACATGCATAAAACACAATACTGCTAACGATTGCTTTTTCTAAGCTTTTCATTTTTTCGTTATCCCCAAAGATTATAACAGGGGTTGTAGTGGTGGTGAGTTGAAGTTGCTGAATAAACTTGGTGGCAAGCTCATCCTCACCGCTGAAGAAGTAATGACCAGGTTGAGATTCTGTTTTTAAACCAAGTTTTTCAAAATTCTGAAACGATTTTACTATATACCCTTCTTTTTGGAGTACGGCTTTATAAGCTATAGCAAGCAAAGAGTCTTTTTTATTGGATCCAAAATATATACTTACTTGTTTGGACGTACTGGTATTTGCTATGGCTTTGAATCCAACTTCAGCTTGTGTTTGAACACTCGGGCTAGCTAAAAATGCGTAAGGGTTTGTTTCTATTAGATTTTTATTTGTACTAGTAGGATGAATTTGTATTATTTTGTTGGTTTGAGAGAACTTCTCTACGGCGGAATTGCTCCCCGCATATAGTGGTCCAATAATGGCGTTTACCTTATTTAAATTTGGGAGAGTTTCTAGTGCTAAAAATTGACCCTTATCTTTACCTATGTCAAATGCATGTAAACTGAGATTGATTCCTTCGACTTCTAAGTGTTTTTTTGCCAGTTTCAAGCCCATATATAGATCATACACGTACCTATTGCTCTCTAAAGATTTAGAATTTTTTTCAAAATCAAAAGGAAAAAGCAGTGCCAAACTTACGTTAGAGGATTTAGAATAGATTTTAGCTGTCTCAACTTTCGATGTTTCTATAACAGGGGCAACTTCTTTTTTTATCGGAGTAGGCTCTATTTTCTCAAAACCAAATTTATTTGATAAACTCTCTACTAGTTCTAAATCTACGGATGAAGTACTTTTGTTTTTTTGAATATTGGTATACAATGCTTCAGCTATAAACTTGTCATCAGCATATTTGCGGTTGAGATCTTTTAATGTATTCAGATTTTTGATCTTAGATACATATGTAGCAATCATCCCATCCTTAGTTTTTAGGTGTTTTTCTGATTGTATATTGTACAGCTCTTTTATGCCATCGGCATACTTGTTTTCTTTAAAACATATCTCTGCATATATCAATCGTACATCATCAACCTTTTCCCAAGTAGGATATCTTTGAAGTAGTTCTTTAAATACATTTTGACATAAAGTGGGAACGTTGGATTTGCCTTTCAGAGCCAGTCCATGATAAAAAACACTATAGGGAACCATGGGATTAGTGTACATGGGGTCACTTAGTGGAACCAACTTTGCAATCGCTTGATCGTAGTTTCCATCAGCGTAGAATTGTATAGCACGTTTATATTCCGATAAATACGCTTGATCTTTTAATTGAGCTTGAAGGCTAAATCCCAAAAAGGTAAAAATCAATATTCCAAATTTTCTAATGAACATAATTTTTTAAAAAAAGTGTATTCGGTTTTTGTAAATAGTTTTTTGCCAAAGGACTAGATCGAAATCTCATTATTTCTTTTGAGATTTTTTACGGTTTTCAGCATTCTTTTTTATTTCTTCAGAAGCTTCCATTTGCTTTTGAAGGAATTCAGAGAATTTACTTTTCTTTTTGGGTTGCGTTTGGTAATTTTTACGATTAGATTCTAATAGAGCCTTTATTTTATCCTCATCTACGAATTTACGAATAATCAACTGCTGAGCTATTGTTACTAAATTAGAAACCAGATAGTAAAAGCTTAATGCAGCAGGGAAACTGTTCAAAACAAAGAAAAATACCAACGGAAATATGTAGGAAAGTTTCTTCATATCGATTGGGCCTGGTTGATCAGGTGTAGTTTGGTTGTTGTAATATGTAAATGCCAAACTAGACAAGGTCATTAATACCACAAAGAGACTTATATGATTGCCAATGATGGGAAGGTCAAATCCCCAAGATATGGGAGCATCATACGTAGAAAGGTCCTTAGCCCAAAGAAAGGCCTTTTGACGGAACATAATCATATTTGGGAACAAGAAAAACACAGACATCAATATTGGCATCTGAAGTAGCATAGGAATACAACCGCTGAGAGGATTTACACCTACTTGCTGATATAGCTTCATCGTTTCTTGTTGTACTTTGAGAGCATCGTCTCCCACACGTTCCTTTATGGCGTTGATTTCAGGTGCAAGTACTCGCATCTTAGCTGAACTTACATATGACTTATATATGAGAGGAGTCACTACTAGTTTTATGATAAGTACAACCAATATGATTAGTAATCCGTAATTACTTACAAAATTTTCAACCCATTTGAAAAGCGGAACAAAAATGTACCTATTGATTGGCTTTACTAAATCATATCCGAGGTATAGGTTTTTTTGAAAATCATTGCCTGCGTTTTTTAGAGTGGCTAATTCATTGGGGCCAAAATAATAACGGAGATTTAGATTTCCATTTTTCAAGCTAGAAACAGGGATTTCAGATGAAACTATACCTGTTTTTACACTGATGGAATCATTGTATACGTTCAAGTCAAATTTTGATTTTTCGAAGAAACTTTCTAAATTTATTACACCAGCTGTAAAATATTTTTGCTTGAAGGATATCCATTTGACAGGCGAATCCGTATCATCGTCAGAAGTTGTTGTGCTACTTAGTCCAACATCGGTAAATTCTTCATCTTTATCAAAATAATTTATTT